>CACLAG010000012.1:0-37400 GCA_902604945.1 uncultured SAR92 cluster bacterium
GACCAAATCTATTACTCAAAAGTGTCGCAAAGAGACACCCAACCAAACTGAACAAAGAAGACCATGTCAAAACGCTACTAACCCAACCCGGATTAGTATCATCTTTTGCTGCTGCAAGCTCTATATAAGTCCAATATGCACCGATGTTGATGTAGGTAATTACGATAGCCAAAAGACACAACCAAACTATATATTTCGATACTCTATCTGGGCGCCCTGATGAATTTAACGACGCAGATAAATCATCCACATTCGAATTTTGATTAGGTATAAAACCAATGAATGGAATAATTACCAGGTAACACACAATAAAAGTTATATAAATATTCTGCATTGAAAGCATCGGTAAAAAGTGCATCTCCGCTGCTTGTGAAAATGCAAAAGCAAAAAGCATTGCGTTGAATGCGAGGGCTGGTTTGGAGGATGCTCCTAGACACGAGACTGCCGTTGCTGTTATGAGACCACTGCCAAGCCCGGCCATAAATCTTAACCAAACAACAAACTCATAAGCTGTAATTGAAATACATGCAAAGTTAGAAAAAACAGCGATAAAAATTCCAATTAAAATAATGTAACGTCGACTAATTTTCACTATTAAACTTGATGTGATCAAAGCCCCAACTGACAATCCTCCTAAATCAGCACCCGCCACTCTCCCAACTTGAACTTCAGAAAATCCCAATAAAGTGACCCATGCAGTGCTGATAACGGGAACACCAACCAAAACGGCATAACCAGCCAGTGTCATGTATAAACTTAAGCAAAGAGATTTCCAATCATCAAATGGATTCAATGATGGATTAAGGAATGTTTTTTTTGTTTCCATGCATTTTCATTTAACAATTAACTTACGTTACTGTAGAGGGAACGATTAATCCTTTCAAGATAATTTGAAAACTGCTATCAACTCACATTGAATCTGGAACATTATATCGAAATAAGGATGTGGAACCAGACTGTGCTTTTAAAAAAACTTTTAGGAAAATTTTATCGATTCTACCTGCTCAATTACATTTTCTAGGCTAGTGAGCTTTTTCTGTCTCACATATCTGAGGGTTTTAACATTTTTTAAAAAATTTAAAGTCGATGAAAATATAAGTTTCTCTTTCTCTTTGGACAATGGATAGATATTCAAAGATGCTTGAAGTAGCCTTTGATACTGATTCTTTAAGGGTTCCTTCTCTATTTTATTTGTATTCCTACACCAATCTAGATAAAAACAATAATCTACCTTTAGAGATTTTCTGGAAAATTGGTCAACATCTAATTTATATCCGCGCCTTCCATTCTTGTCAGCAGGCAGCTCTACTCCATTATTATCGCAAAAACCAATAGATTCATTCGTTTCAGCGGAGAGTTTTATGAACGGATATGAGGGCACTATTGAGACCTTATTTTCATCAATTTTCAAAATTGCCGAGTCTTCAGTTATTAGCCTTGCTCCACATTTTATGAATTTTGCGGCGATCGATGATTTGCCAGACATGGCTTGGCCACAAAACATGTAAACCTTTCCAGAGTAAAGAACCGCACTTGCATGCAGAGTAAAGAGTCCTCGCTGAAACATTATGCATGCAATTGGGTAGTTTAATAAAACTCGTATAAAGTCAAGGTCAATTGTTTTTTTATATGGATGGATCCTAATCACTCTTCCAGAAATAAATTCAAAAAATGCTAAATTTTTTCTAAAATAGAATCCTGAGTTAGAGTCAACGTAAGTCTGATTGTCAAAAAATTTGTCAACCTTAGGTAACTTTTTCCTCCTTTCGATTACCAAATCACCTTCTTTAAGTCCAATTTTCTCTGCGGGGAGAACCCCTACTAGACTCAAATCAAAGTCAGACTCTATGTTTATCCCGTAAGCATGAAACACGACCTAGCCTTTACCCAACTAATTCGGATTACTAAATGCTAGACTCTAATTTTTTTATGATGGAAGTAAAAGGTTGAACTGGGCATCTCCACCACCAACGACGTTCTGGCCCTGAATCAGCTCTTCTGCTGAACCGAGGTCTTGAATCTCAGGCTTTTCCCAATCCTGTTGGTCCCTGTCCATATAAAGCTCCATTTATTGACATTTAATACTACTATTTCTTCGAATCGTTATTTAATACTACTATTTCTTCGAATCATTAGGGTAGCAAGAATGCTCTCGAATTCCCTCAAAGTCAAGTTGGTAAGCTAAATTAAATTAGAGTAGTTCTCATTAAACCAACGATTAGCGACATAAAATACAACTAGAGCGCTGACAATTGAATCATTAAGTTTATCTTTTTCCCGCATTAGATGAATATACTTTTCGATCTTACTTATATTCAATATTTTGGCTAACTCTGGGTGTATACGATTGAATTCGTCTTTAACCAGCTCAATATCCGTCTTTCCTATATTATATGCTATACCATGGCTCAAGTTCGCTTTTCCTACTCTGTTAGCTAAACATTCCGATAAATTTGCCCTCAAATACTCTCTAAGAACGAATCTCCCGCGACCATGCCTTAACTTCCATGTACTATCTAAACTGCAACAAAATTTGGTAAATAATAAATCATAAAAAGGGCTGCGGGTTTTGATTTCATGATGCTTGAAAAATAGATAATTAAGTTCTAATGCGGAGGCTCTTATTGGATTGCTCAGCTTGTCTATGTGTTTGTCTAGGGCTAACTGACCTGCCTCCACACCCTTTTGTTTTGAGTGAATTGAATCCTTAACTAAGGAATGGTTCTCCATGAGAGGAACTTGTTTCCCTAACTTCATTCGTATGTGTGTTACAAAAAATTTAAATGTGCTTAATAGCTTTATTTTGTTGAAAAATGCGTAAGCAACCATTTCATAAAGTAACAGAAAAAAATTCTTTTTTTCATAAAGCTCAAATATTCGCTCCAAGCCATGAGAAACAGTTGTATCGCCATCTTGACCATCATATAAAATTCTTATGTTTTCAGTCTTTGCTGTATTTACGAGCTCCTCAAATATAAATAGATTGGGGAAAAATATGGGTTCTCCAAAATATTTTGACTGCGATTTCAAGCTCTCAAAGGGAGACAAAGATTTAGCTGAGACGTGAGAATGCTCATAATTTAAAGCTTTACTTACAATCTGCTGATATTTTGTCTCATCAATTTTGTGTTTAATGTTTTGAGGCAAATAGGAGTAATTTGCGGAAAACGTTTTAACACCTTTGACTCCATTTTTGTGAAGACCCAATGCTACCGCACTGGAATCGAGGCCACCACTCAATAATAAACCAACATTTTTTTCTTTTTGAAGTGTTCTTTTCACAGCATTATGAAAATTGTACTCAAAGTTTTTGATTGAACCACTTTTTACCTCATCTAAAATGTCATCCTTATACTGATAAGTTTTTATGCGCATGCATTTATTTACATTACAAATTTCTGAAGGCGCTAGTTTTTTAATTTTTGAGTAAATTGTGGATGTGTTTTCCCGAATTCTTAAACTCAAAAAGTCAATTAATTTATCCTCATCTAATTCTAACTTCACACAGTTTAGACCAACTAGATGATCTAGATTTGTAGAAAACGCGAAGATTGGTTCTTCATCAATAAAATACATAGGACGAGATCCCATGTGGTCTTTCACTATAATTAAATCATGTGAATCTTTGTCATAAATGCAAATCGTGTAATTACCTAGGATCTCCTCATGAAAAGTTTTAGGCTTCTTTTCATATAATCGTATTAAATAATCTAGATCTGAATATGAGGTTATACTAGAGTCAAAAGGCAAAGAAATAAACCCGTTTAAAACAATAACGATACGCTTGGTATTTTTGAAATAAATATCAAATTTTATTTCACCACTTAAAAAAAAATGCTCATCCTCATAAAGAGGTGCAAGTCTTTTTATGCCTGTATTTTGAAATGAAACTCTCTTTTTAAAAAACCCAATGATGTCACTCATCAACTTATTTCCATAATTGGAACATAGTGCTTTAAATTCGAAACTTCTCCAAAAATAACTTGGCCTGATTGCTCAATCCAAGCATGGGAAGAAAAACTAGGTTCTCTAGCAACACCAATCACTAATTTTGAGTTACACGACATAATCATCTTAAACACTATTGCTTGCACAAAACATGAGCATTTTGGGACCAAAAGAGAAGCGCGCAGAATAATCTTTTCGCTAACGCTCGATGACTCAGTTAAAATCACGGCTTTCCTTTGAGCTAGCCCAAAAATAACTTTTTTGATCCCAAGGTTCGAAAGTGCCAATCGCACAATCACTAGCAAAAAGAAAGCTTCTAAAGCCAATAAAAAATTTTTAAGCGACACCCTAAATGTCCTTCCTAAAAATTATCTGCTTTTTAAGCATATTCTCAAGAAACTCATTGATGTCCTCTTCTAGATCATTACGGAAAAATTTTTTATTTAATCTAGCTATCAGATTAGATTTACTAATTTTTTCAGCCTTTATTTCGTTCCAAATTAAAGTGCCAGTTTGATTTAACTCATGATACATTCCAGTCTCAATGTTTAGTATTATTGCTAGCCTATCCACCTCCTCTGAGACACAATTTGTAGAAACTTCTATTTCAAAATCTTTCATTCAGTATCCTCCCGAAGAACCTATTTTTTTAACATATTTCACGGCGTAAACTACGCTGTAAAATCCGAGGAAAAGCAATAAAAAAAATGAGCCTGCCAAATATAAAGAAAACTCTAGCGTTAAATTTGAAGTTGAATTATTTGTAATCATAGATCTCATCAAATCAATACCGTGAGTGACAGGAATCAGATTTGAAATATATTGAAATTGATCTGGTAAAACTGTCGTTGGGTACACTATCCCAGAAAATAATAACAGGATGAGGCTAATAAATGATGTAATTGGTAGACTTTGTTTGAATACCAACACAAAACTAGCTGACATTAAACCAATTCCCAAAAAAGGCAATAAAGTCAGCATTCCAATGAAAGACACCGCTACAATGGTGTGTGCTGAAAGTTCATACTCTTGTAGGAAAAAAGCCAGCATTAGGTAGCAAACGAATTTCAGAACGCCAATAACGACTGGATACAACATACTGCAAAAAAGAAGATGCCTTGCGGACACTCTGCAGTTTAGCAACATATCTAAAAATCCAAACATTTGCGCTTCTCTCACAGTCTTAACCGGGGCTCCAATTATTATGTTGACTAAATCCATAACACCCAGTCCTATAACCACAAATAAAAAATAATTATTGTTAAACTTTCCCAGATGGTTGCTGTTTGACATAGCAAAAGTTTCGGATATAAAGAAAAACACAAGAACGGATATCCCGATTGATGCAAACCGCCAGAGGAATGAAATTTTGTAGCTGAAGTCCCAAAGAAAGTCTTTTTTTATCTGTGCAAGCCAAAAATAATTCAGCATAGCTTAATCTGACCTGAATATTTAATTGGTAAGTTATCATCATGACTACAAACGATGACAATCTTAGAATCATCGGCCACAAATTCTTCTAAATACCCACATACCAATAAAGTTTTTGTCTTGTCTAAATTCGCCAGAGACTCATCAAGTAGCAGAACATTGGGCCGCTCACAGAGTCCACGAATAATTGCAAAAATTTGCATTTGTCCAGACGATAATCTGGAGAAATCAGACTGCAAAAGAACGTCAACTTCGAATATGTTGGCCAAGCTCTGTACTAGATCTTTTTTATTAAAGCAATTATTAAGTGCAAGAAAATACTCTAGATTTTGCCAGACTGATAACCTATGAAAAAAAGATCTGTTATTAGCATCAATATATGCAACCTCATTGAAGTTAATATCTTTTTTTTGAAATTTAATAGTACCTTGATCTGGTATCAATATGCCTTTGATAATCTTAAGAAGAGTAGTCTTCCCTACGCCATTCTCTCCTTGTAATGAATATATATTATTTGGAGCCAAACTGACGCTAAAATCATCAAAGAGAGACTTTTTATCAAACGATTTACCAATACCGTTAATCTCTAGCATAATTTGAAAGCCCGTTGTTGGGGGAGTAGAAATCCTTCATCTACTTAACATGGAAAATTTAAACTTTTTGCAATAATAAATTCACTGTCACTCGAATCAATCGCTAAATCAATTTCGAGAAAAGGTGTGGCTTCCATAACCGGTTTCGATCGTACATTTTCTTTACCAAATCCGCAAATAGCTCATTTCATTCAAGTCAGATCATTATTTGTAATCTAAAAGGGCATATATGGCAAAAGAGCCGAGCCAATGACCACCCTCATAGCTGTCATTAACCAGATTGGGCAGAGAATAGTTTATGTGAGCTTGAGCAACTCGATTCAATTGTTCATAGTCTGAATATTGATTTGCGAGCCCTTTTAAAGCCCATGCTCGACTGAAATTCAAGCCATCTAAATGAACCAACTTCCCATCACTCCGATCACTTACTAGTCCAACCTCCAAAACAAAATCTTTCGACACTAATGAAGGGAGAAAGTTGTTTGCCCACTTTTTAAATGTCTCTTTCGGTAAAATCCGTCTCATCAAATCAAGCTCTGTCAAACAAGGCGATAAAAAGTCGTAACCACTTGGCTCCCAAGTAATAGGACAATCCTTATCACTTAGATAAAAATCCTTAGCACGATTTTCTATTGCTAATTGTAAGTTTTTATCGCCCAATAAAATGGCATAGTCCCAAGCAAACGTTAAGCCAAATGCAGTATTTGAATGCTCTCCAACTCTTATTGGGTAAATTAATTTAGGTAAATGATTAATATATAATTTTGAGATCTCACTAGCTAATGGTCTCAAACTATTTTCTAATTTCCGAGCTAAGGGGTCGTCCCAAGTATGGATCTCACTTGTTAATTCTAATAACCACGCCCAACCATAGGGCCTCTCCCAAGATGGATTGTCCCGGACGTATTTGAGTTCCCTTTGTATATTTTGATCTGTTAGATGTTTCTCTAAAATACTTTTTGCTTGATCTGCGCCTTCAATTACAGGAAAAGCTTTTAGTAATCTTACAAGTGACCAGTGCCCATGAACTGCAGAGTGCCAATCAAAACATCCATAAAAAGATGGATGAAGTATTCTGGGTGACAATAGATCATCATCACTGTTTAGGACCTGCCCTAATTTATTAGGGTATTCAACTTCGACGCATGAAAGGGGTAAATCGAGCAAGTTCGATGCTTCGTTCTCTGATAATTCGATACTCTCAGACTGCACACTACCGCACCAAAAAAGGATAACTAGGAACAACCCCATTTCAAATTTCCGTTTTAACATAACGCTACCATTTATATCTACCTTGTTAAATTCATAGTGACTTTACCAAGGCTCGAGCTGCCATTAACTTTGATTGATAATTGATATTTCGTGGCGCCGCTGCACCTGGCTGATTGGAGAACCATACCATGACTGTATTCTTCATCTTATTAATATAGATTACTTGACCATGAATCCCGGTTGCACAAAATTCTCCTTTTGCGCTATCTAAAATCCACCACATGTTGTGATATGCCTCCCAAGATTCGTCTCCATAATTTGAGTTCGAATCCATATTTAATTTGAGTTTTTCGCTGACATCAAATGCTGACTTAATCCAACCTGACGGGATTATTTTTGCGTTTTTAACTTCTCCCTCATCCCTAATCATTAATGCAAATCTTGCTGCATCCCTCAAAGTTGAGTTCATTCCACCAGTAACAACCGGCATAAAGGCGCGATCGACTGTTAAATATGCATCATGTTCCATACCCAGCTTTGACCAAATTCTCTCGCTAATAAACTGCTCATAAGGCTGGCCACTTATCCTCGCTATTAACCATCCGATCACGTCCGCATTAGTAGAGTTATAATCAAAATCAGTCCCAGGATCTAACTTTTTATTCGGTTTAATATATTTCGATAAAAAATCATGCACACCGTAAATTTCTGTGTTCTCAGGCTGAGCATCACGCGCGCCCGGAAGCCAACCCATATTCATCGCAACTGCATAATTTAGAGCGAAATCAGAATTCATATCAGTATAGGTTTCTTTAAAATCAATACTGCTTGCCATATCCAATAAATTTTGAATGGTTACTCTCTCAAATCCACTTCCTTTTAATTCGGGAATATATGCAGCAGGTGATTTATTCACATCTAATTTACCTTCATCTATTAATATTCCAAGAGCGGCGCTTGCCAACGATTTACTCATTGAAAACCAAATATGGTGCTTGTTTGGTCCGAATCCATCATAGTATTTTTCATATAAGACATTATTATCCTGAATTAAGATAACCCCCCTTGCATAGTTCGCACGAAAAAGATCTTCAAATGCCATCTTATCGCCTGATTTGTCTTTGAAAATTCGTCTTCCTAATTCTTGTTTTATAGGTAGATTAAGTTCATTAATTGATCCACCCCTTGGAACCATTACCACGTTCAATGGAGCACCCATATTTTGGAATGTCCATCCACTAAATGGGTAATCACGATAATTTTTCATTGTTGCCTGAGAGGCTCTAATTGGTGGAGTACCCTCCATTACTGATGGAGCATCGATCCCATCCTCGGCCATAAGCGAGTTTATAAAACACACAAATGTAATAGCTAATATGAGAAGTACTTTTACCATCACTTAATCCTTTCCGTTTATTTTTATTATCATTACCTATCCATGGGCAGACTAAACAATACAATCACTAAAATCTAAAATTAAATGTATAAATAGACCAATTCCAAATAACCGAGTTTTATTTGGAATCAAAAAAAGTGCGTATAAAATCATTAAATAAGGTTCATGAAGCGGATGAAACCCGATACTGCATCGGTTTGGATCATAGATTGGAACTGCTATTAAATGATCTAAATCGATGATCATTGCTGACATTAAAAGCAGATAACTTTTTTTCCATTGCTCTTTGTAGAAGAACCAAACAAGAAGTGCAGGAATTAAAAAATGCAGCGCTAGATGCAACACTAAAAGCCTGTTACTCCAGTTGGAACAGCTGGATAATCGCCAACCAAAATAGCGCCAGAATCAACTTCAATAATTGCATTTTCAATAATATCGAAAGCCTCACAAAATACTTTTTCTGCCATATTCAAGGCTGGGTACATTCTTACAGTAGATTCCGAATCACAAATAGCCCAGACACCATGTCTTAGCATCTGATCTCTCACTGTTCTTGCAATAAAACTATTATCCCAGTCTTCTTTAATTTTATCATTATCTGGCAAAGCAAAGGAGATTCCCATTAATAGTCCAAGTTGTCTGACCTCACTAACAATTGAATACTTCTCCACCCACTCTGCCATTCTATTCTTCGCAACCTCAGAAAGTTTCTTTGCGTGATCAATCACATTATCACGCTGATAAATTTCCAAGGTTTTCAATCCAGCCGCACAACCTGCTGGAGTCCCTGCAAAAGTACTACCTGAACTTGCAGACGGATTGTTGCCAAGTATCTCATCTCTGGTTGCAACACCAGCGCAAGGCGCAATTCCTCCAGAAAGGTTTTTGCCGACTATCAGCATATCTGGAATGACATCATAGTGGTCAACTCCCCACATCTTTGCTGTCCGACCCAAACCAGTTAAAACCTCATCTGCAATCATCAACCATCCATGTTTGTCACAAATCTTCCTAATACCTTCAATAAATTTCTTTGACGGAATCCAATTTCCACCCTCTGCCAACCCAGGCTCAATTAGCACAGCTGCTATATTATCTGAGGGAACTATATATTCAGGAATATGATGATCAAGATGCCACAAGCAATAATCTACATATTGGTCATGTGACATACCTGCAGGGATATTTTCACTGTGCGGATATGGGGCTTTTACAACACTTCCATCCCATGGTTCCATATAAACATTATGCTCACTTGTATATCCGCTGATCATTTTTGTCGCTAGACTCGCGCCATGAAATGAAGAGGCAAAACTGACTACATAACGCCTTTTTTTAAAACATAATGCGGTATGAACTGCAGACTCCACCGCCTCAGTTCCTGACACCTCATAGGTAAATCTTGACAACTGTTTACCCGGCATAATTTCCGCGAGCTTTTCTGCGAGCTCAAACCTTAAGGGGTGCTCCCAATGATAGCCATATCGTTCGTTAGCTAATCTAACTGCCTCCAAAATTTCGGGATGACAATTACCAAGAGGGTTCGTTGCCCAACCGTTTTGAAAATCAATAAATTTATTACCATCCAAATCCCAAATATGATCACCCTTTGCGCGATCTAACATGATCTGTGCGGGTGTTTTAAAGCCTCGGCTGTTAGAGCGTTTCGCATCCAATTCGTAAGTTAAACCATGCTTGAAATAGGATTTACAGGAATGTAAAAAAGCCTTGGTTTTTTTGCCGGGTAAATCATACGCCATAATCTTTGGTGCCTATCGAGAGTAAACTTACAAATGAACATATCATTTCTTGGAATCAAGATAACACAAATGATATTGTATTGAATACTGATTGAAAGGGAGTTTATTTACATGCAAAACATTAATGTTCGCAAAGCAACGTTAGATGATTTAAATGGCGTAGCAGTAATGTTTGATCAATATCGCCAATTTTATGATCAGACGGCAGATCTTGAACTTGCAAAAAAATTTATTAAGTCTCACCTGCAAAAAAGCACATCAATTATTTTTTTAGCATCTTCGGAGGGAACTCACTGCGGATTTGCTCAGCTTTATCCAACATTTTGCAGTGTTGAAGCATCTCCTATTTTAGTCTTATATGATTTATTTATTTTGCCCAAATATAGAAATCAAAAAATTGGCTCAACTTTATTAGATCACTGCCTCGAACTTGCTAAAAAAAGAGGTGCATCTCGGATTGATTTAGAAACATCATTTGATAACACTGGTGCTCAGAGACTTTATGAGTCAATTGGGTATGAGAGAGATAACGAGTTTTATAAGTATTCTCTTGAAGTTTAGTAAACCTTATATCTAAAGCCATGAAGTTCAACTAATCAAATAGGCAATCTATCTTATTTCACATTTGCTATACTAAAGGCTTAAAGTTAAAACGATCAGGAAAAACAACTACGCGAGTAAAGGAACTCCCTCATGAATTCAAAACCCAAATTTCATAAAACAAAAATTGCAACTGCGATAACACTGTCCTCTTTAATGCTTCAGACACCTCAGATCCTTGTGGCACAAGAGCAGACTCTCGAGGAAATTATTGTGACAGCAACCAGGAGAGATATGGTTCCAAGTGAAATACCTTTCAACATCTCAGCAATAACTGGTGATGAGATCGAGGAAGCACATGTAACAGATATGGAAACTCTGATGCGAGCCATGCCCGGTATTACAGTTGCTGATGGTGGAGGAAGATTTTCGGAAAATAATAATGTCATCACAATTCGTGGATTAAATGTTGATCCATCTGCAACCGATAGACGATTCCTGTCAGATCCAAATGTATCAACCTACTTAGGAGACACGCCAGTATTTGCCAATTTTGTTCTCAAAGATATCAAAAGAGTAGAGGCATTGAGAGGACCACAAGGAACTTTATATGGGTCTGGCTCGCTTGGTGGAACTGTAAGATTTGTTCTGAATGAACCGACAAATGAAAAAATGGAAGGGTATCTTGATACGTCACTTGGAAGAACCCATGGTTCCAGTGGGCGAAATATTGATATAAACGCAATGCTTAATATACCCCTGTCTCAAACTTTAGCACTAAGAGTTAGCACTGGAATTGTTGATAATGCTGGTGTCGTGGATTACGCAAATGTATATGCTGATAACGGAAATGGTGTTCCAGTCAGTGATTCAATTGGTGTAGCTTATGGCGGCCCTGTCTACACTAATAATAAAGATGCTGACACTGTAGATATTGACTATTCGAGAGCGGCAATTAAATGGACACCATCAGATAAATTCAAAGCTACCGTTACATATATGAATCAAACAGGTGACTATGGAGGAAGGCGCCAGACAACAAGTGGTCCTAATGGCTGGGGCGAGTACTATGATGATTATGAGATTGGGGCCGTGATAAACGAGCCCTCATCGAATGAGTCTGAATTTACAAGTTTAGAAATGACCTATGATATGGGATTTGCAACACTTAGCTCTAGTACATCAACATATGACAGAGCATATGAAGGTATAAGCGATAATACCGGATTTTTCGCAGCAAAAGGCTGGTTATTTTACTACGGCTATGGCTATATGCTCCGACCTGCAATTGCGGCAGAGAGACAAAATTCGGAAGAAGCTTTTGTTCAAGAACTCCGCCTAGTATCAAATGGTGATCAAAGTTTAGATTGGACGATCGGCGCATTTTACATGGACCAGGACGCATCTGCGGCTCAACAAACTAGAGCAAGGGGATTCCAAGAATGGGCGACTGCGGTGGAACCTGACGGTTTTGGTTATGGGTATGGTCTGTATTACGATCCATCAACCAATATCACTTTCGATTGGACGCATGAAAGGTCTTTTACGGACTTTGCAGTCTTTGGCGAGGTAACATTGAGCATCAATGATGATCTTGATCTCACCATAGGAGCTCGCTACTTCGATAATGAAGATAGTGTAACTTCTCAAACCTCTTTTCCAATCTGGGGAGCATTTAATCCAGTTGTGAGAGATACTCAAACAGATAATGACACTTTAGTGAAGATGAATTTAGCATGGAGATATAGTGACTCATCAATGTTGTATGCAACCATCTCGGAGGGATATCGAAGGGGTGGAACTAACGCGGCCCCCGTGCGACCTGATGAAGCGTATCCAAATGATCCTGAGTGGAGTAGTTTTGGCAGTGATTCTGTCTTAAATTATGAAATTGGTTTGAAAGGCTCAACAAATCGCTCAAATTATACAGTCTCTGCATTCTATGTTGACTGGAAAGATCCTCAGGTCAATGTCGCCACACCATCAGGAGCGTACTATGCAGTTGCAAATGGATCCAAAGCAAGTTCAAAAGGTATCGAAACTGAATTTAATTGGGCTGCTTCCGATTCAACAACACTGTTTGGCGGTTATACCTTCGTAGACGCAGAACTCACTCAAGATCTTTATTTACATGACGCGAGTGCACTCACAACTGGTAAATCAGAGTTACGAGCAACTAAAGGGGCACAACTCCCTGGAACAGCAAAACACACCATAAACATCGGTGTGAAAAATGAAAGATTCCTCGACAATGGGCTATTATTCATTTCAAGAGTTGATGGGTACTATCAGTCCGATGTAGAGAACTCAATTTTAAATATTGATCCTGATTGGGCTAGCACGTTGGATGGATTTGATTTGTGGTTTGCTTCACTAAATCTAATTGGAAATGATTGGTCTGTTTCGCTTATCGCAAGGAATCTTCTTAACGGCCAAGGTACCGTGGCAACATATAAAGAAGAGTATATGACATCAGACATTGCTAATGGCTTTTATGGAACTGGTCAGAAAGATTTTATTACGATGCCGAGAACAATTACGTTAAAGGCAACGAAAAAATTCTAACTTTTCCAGAGCGCTTAAAATTCTCTGAGCTCAATCTAAATTATGGACAACAAACAAGCTGAACTCACTGCCTTTTGCTTAAAAAACATCAAACAGCAAAATTTAAAAGAGGCAGTGAAAGCTTGCATAGAGTTAAACACAACTTATCCAAATAATTTTGAAGGATGGCGGCTCGCAGGCATTCTGCACAAAAATTTTAATAAACCTAATGCAGGTTTGATATCCACATCAAGAGCGCTTGAGCTAAAACCTAATGATCCTGAAATCCTAATTCAACAATTTAATTTTTTAAACCAACTTGAAAGAGTTGATGATTCGAAGAAAATTTTATCCACACTAGCAAGTTTAAAAGTCACAGAGTCCGATGTTAATAGTCAGATTGCAATGCTCTTCTCCTCCGAGGAAATGCATTATGAAGCAATAAAAAAATATAAAGCTGCAATTATGGGAGATCCTAATAACTATCTCTTACATTTCAATCTTGCGGTTGCTTATCGCTTCATTGGTGAGCTTGGTAGTTGTGAAAATAGTTTAAATACCTGTTTAAGATTAAATTCACAAGACTCAGAAGCACAATCTATGAGATCCTCCCTCAAAAAGCAGACGGTAAACGAAAATCATATTGATGAATTACTAGAAATCTCGAAAGATCTTCAAATCAACTCAGTAAATAAATCTGGAATCTACTATGCGCTTGCGAAAGAGCTTGATGACCTGGATGAATTTAATAAATCCTTCTCTTTTTTAACAAAGGCTTCCAAACTTCGAAGAGATAGCATGCAGTATGATGTTGAAATCGATACAAAAATAATGAGTAAACTGAAAGAAACTTTCAAGAACTCGTCAATAAACAAGAGTGAAGACTTTGATTCAGGTCCTACCCCGATTTTTATACTTGGCCTCCCTAGGACTGGCACCACTCTTCTTGAGAGGATTTTAGATTGTCACTCAGAAATAATCTCTTATGGTGAGCTTGACTATTTGGGCAGGGAAATAGTTACACTTTGTCGAGAAATTACAGAAGATAAAAAACTTTCCACACTGAAACTCATAGAGTATTCGAAAAACATTAACTTTGCTGATTTAAAAAATAACTACCTTAGGAAAGCTATATCAAAAAATATTAATTGTGCGTATTTCATTGATAAGCTCCCTCTAAATTTCTTGTATGTAGCGCACATATTTAAGAGCTTCCCTAATGCAAAAGTTATTCACATGAAGAGGCATCCTATAGCCTTTTGCTTTGCAATCTACAAACAAAGCTTTAGGGATATTTATCCGTACTCATACGACCTTAAAGATATTGCAGAATATTATATTTCTTATAAAAATCTGATGGATCACTGGAGAGAATTGTTTCCAGATATGATTTATGAGCTAAGTTATGAGACTCTAGTGAAAAATACTCAAGTAGAGATTGAGAAAGTTTGTGAATTTTGCAATCTCGCTTTTGAGCCTGGGTGCTTAAAGTTTTTTGAAAATAAAAGCCCAGTAACGACAGCGAGCGCGACACAAGTCAGACAACCCATCTATACTCGTTCAGTAGATCGATGGAAAAACTTTGAACATCACTTGGAACCATTCTCTTCAATATTAACTAAAAACGGCATTAATCTTGATTAAGAAACGATTTAAATCTGTTATTAATATTTTTTTTAAAAATACTTTAAGATTATTATGTTTGGCCCTCTCGTTTGATCTCGTTGCCTCCTCAAGTTTAAATATAGAATTCAAGGAAAGCTCAGTAAGTTCATTCAGCATCTTAAAAGATTCTTTTGGGAATGGTCGGCTCACGGGAGACGAGTTAGGAAAAATTCCAAAAGCAGATATTGATTTAATAATTAATCCAAGTGGCGAAGTTATTCCTCTCAAACAAGGCCTAATCGAAACAAATAGTAAATATTGGGATATTCTCTTTGAACCAGGGAAATGGTATGTGAAAGACGAAAAAATAAGTATTGTTCTACCATTTGCACTTATTGAAAAAGGACAAAACTGTACCCACCAAGGGCTAATGATAATTGAAAATGATATTGCTGGTTATCAAATTTCCTCAGAGACTTGCATTTACTTTCAGTTTAATTCGCAAGGTCAGATTGATATAAAAATAAAAAGTTTTAATCTGCCAAACAGTGATGAAATTCTAGCTGAGCATGTTTCTTATGTTTCAAATCGTATGTCCACAAAATCAGTTGCAGATTTGGCTGATATGAATGAACTATTCGATGAAAATATTTTTTCTCAAGATAATTTCATCAACTCAGAGGACATGACTAACTTTGGAATTATACTTGATGGAAAACACTACACAGGACCGTGTTTGACTCGAGGGGCTAAATTTCCCGACTGCAATTATATGCCTTTGCCTGCATACTCGTTGGCAAAATCGCTTATTGGTGGCGTAGCTTTGATGAGATTAGAAAAGCTTCATCCTGGTGCCAAAGATATGCCAGTATCCGATCTCATTCCAGAATGTAGTCACTGGGAAGGAATTACCCTCTATCATCTTTTAAATAATACAAGCGGCCGGTTCGGAAGAGCTAAAGCTCGTTTTGACGAGGAAAATCATATTGGTGCATTCTTCAATTTACCCACTACCGAAGAACGATTGACGCATGTGTGTAACCGATATAAACAGAAATCAAAGCCTGGAGTTCAATGGGTTTATCACACTACTGAATTCTGGCTGTTAGGACAGGCAATTCAGAGAGTTTGGGAGAAGAAAGTAGGATCCAAAAGTGACTTTTACATAGATTTAGTCATTCCTTTATGGAAAGAGTTGAAATTATCGCCATTGATTGAGAAACCTCATCGATTAGAAAAGATACCATTAACCGGGTGGGGCCTAATGCTGCGAAAAGATGACATTGCCAAAATTGGTGATGACATTACCTCAGAGAATTCAATACTGAAAAGGTATTTGGATGAGGAAATGTTAAATAATGCAATGCAGAAGAATAGTAGTAACAGAGGTAGTGTGGCTGGAGCAAAATCACTAAGATACAAAAATGGATTTTGGGCATGGAATGCCTCAGATACACTTGCTTGTGATGAGGAAAGATGGATTCCATTCATGTCAGGATACGGAGGAATTCAGGTTGTATTATTACCTACAAATGTTGTCTATTATTACTTCAGTGACAGTGGCGTATTCAGATTCGCTGAAGTAGTTAAAAATCTTAATGAGCATCGGTCAATTTGCTGAGTATATAGGTAATGGAAATTTTGAAAGTTGAAAAGAATAGTTTACAAGTAGCCATCTTTTTAGCGTTTCTCGCTACCGCAGGATTATTTTATGTAAATCTAGGTGCCGCATTTTTGTCAGCATTTGTTGATGGGCTAGGTATATCAAGAGCTGAGGCGGGCTTCATAACAAGTGCAAACAAATATGGAGCAGCTTTTGGTGGATTAATAGCTACTTTCGTTGTCAAGCACCTAAAATGGAGGCGTTCAGCCTACACCTTGATTTTACTCCTCATAGCAATTGATTTGTTATCTTTCTTTTTAAGTGAAACTAATACTCTAATTGGCATTAGATTTTTACATGGGAGTATTGGTGGATTTCTTGTCGGTTTAGGGTTCTCAATAATTGCAAAAACAGAAAGTCCAGACAAAGTTTTCGGAATGTTGGTAGCAATCCAATACACTTTTGGAAGCATTGGAATATTCACTGTACCGAAACTCGTGGGATTCTTTGGTCCTGGAGCAGCATTTGGAGCTTTGATAATTTTTAGCTTTATTACTGCCTGTATGATTCCATTTATACCAGACTATGACGATTTTTCGAGAAAAGAAAAATCCACCTCACATTCAAAGAGCTTACTTTTACTTCCAGCTGTTTTGAGTCTTTTAGCTATTTTTCTCTTCCAATCCTCTAATATGGGCATCGCTGATTACACAATTGAACTTGGAAAAGAGAATGGATACTCAGTTAACTATCTTAGCAACGTACTCACAGTGGCGAATATTATTGCAGTCTCTGGAGCCCTGCTTGTTTACAAAGTTGGCACCAAATTTGGTAGAGCAAAACCTATAGTAATCGGCACCTCTATTGCTGGACTATTTACTTTTGCTCTTCACTGGACCGAAATTGCATCGATTTACTTCATTGCTAACGCAATTACTGGAATTACGTGGGCGTTTACCATTCCATTTCTTTTAGGACTATGTGCAGCTCTTGATAAAAAAGGACAAGTTGTGGTGTTTGCTGGTTTTATTTCTAAAATTGGTCTTGCTAGTGGTCCGTTGATTGCAGCCATGGTTATTGGCGAATCGAATTTCAATGCAATAATAAACCTCTCAACATTAGGCCTATTCTTGTGTGGTGCAATCGCTTTATGGCCTGCAAAAAAATCTGAAAGGCTGAGTTAAAGGAAAAAATATGTCTTATTTCGCGATAGCTGGACTCCAGCTTAATTTGAAGAGTAGAAGTAATCTCGATTATGTTTTGGATAAAATTAAATACACGAAAAAAAGATATCCCTTCGTGAAAATGGTTGTTTGCAGTGAACTTGCGATTTGTGGCGCTGGAAAGGGTTTTGCTGAACCAAAACTTCATGAAGTCACAAATATTTTATGTGATATTGCAAAGGAATTGAGTGTCTGGTTAGTGCCGGGCTCGATACATGAGATAGATGGGGACCAAACATTTAACACTGCAATAGTTATCAACCCTGAAGGTAAATTAGTTAGTAAGTTTCGAAAATTATGTCCCTTTTTACCCTACGAGAGAGGTATTAGCGAAGGAGAAGATATATGTTGTTTTGATGTTCCAAAGATAGGCAGGTTTGGATTATTTATCTGCTATGACATCTGGTTTCCGGAAATAAGTAGGGCAATGATTGCAGATGGAGCAGAGGTCCTTTTGCATCCGACCCTGACTGACACAAACGACAGAAAAATTGAAAAATCAATGGTTATTGCGACCGCTGCACAACAACAATGTTACATTGTGAATATTAATGGCGCTGGTGAGTTAGGCGTAGGGCAATCAATGCTGGTAGGTCCCGAGGGCGAGGTTATTCATGAGAGTCAATCTACGGAGGAAGTATTATTGTTTGAAGCGGATTTTGGTAAAGTAAGAAGAACCAGAGAAAGAGGAATTCTCTCTTTAGGCCAACCGTTAAAAACCTATAGAGACCAAATATTGGCAAAAGAAAAATTCAGGACTTTGAGTCAGTCAGAGTTTTTAAATAATCTTGGCAAGCTTAATTTACCCACTGATGATATTTAATACTTCGCGATTATAGAGCAATACCTATTGTTTTTAGATCTCTCATCGTAAACTCAAGACCTTTCCTCAGTATAGATACCAAATCATCGATTTCGTTCTTAGTAATTATAAGAGGTGGTGAAATAATGCAAATATTTATGAAAGGCCTGACCAAAAGACCCATCTTTTGGCAATGCTTATCGACTAAACCACCGACTGCATAGTCTTTATCAAGAAGATCTTCTTCATCCGTGCCTTTCACAGTCATTTCGACGGCAGCCATCAAACCGTGACCCCGAACATTTCCAACAATTGGTATATCGTTCAGTGTTTGCAACTGCTCCTGAAAGTAAGGCCCGACCTCTAGAACATGTTGCAAGAGCTTTTCAGATTCTAGTATATCCCAACTTGCTAGTGCCGCAGCACACGCAACAGGACTTCCAGACCAAGTATACCCATTGGAATATAGACATCCATCTGCTTCATTTCCTGAGAATGATTCCATATATTTCTCAGAAACTGCATACCCGCCCATTGGAATATATCCCGAGGTAATCCCTTTAGCAAAAACAATGATATCTGGAATAACACCAAACACTTTTTCTGAGGCAAACCAATGTCCCAATCTCCCAAATGCTGTCACTACCTCATCGGCGATGAAAACAATATCGTGCTTTTTCAGTATCTGCCAACAGCGATAGTAATAATTTTTAGGAGGAACAATCACTCCTCCACTTGCAAGGATCGGCTCAGCAATAAATGCCATTATATTTTCTGGCCCCACCTCCACTATTTTTTCTTCTAATTCATTTATTAAGAAATCACAAAATTCTCCCTCAGATTTAAATTGAGGAAAATAAAAATGGCAAGGTGCGGATAAAAAATGAATGCCATCTTTTTTGACATCCATCGCGGTTTTGTCTCTTTCTTTCCCAGTCACTGATGCAGAAAGATACGTACTACCATGGTAGGCCTTCTCTCGAGTTAAGATTTGTTTTTTTGTATTTTTACCTTTTATATTATTAGCGAGCTGACATAATCTTAACGCAGAATCAACTGCAGTTGACCCGCCAGTCGTAAAGTAAATTCTGTTTAAATCCCCAGGCGTCTTCTCGGCGATCCTTTTTGCTAACTCAGTCTCTTTATTATTGATTAAGGTAAACGACGTCGCATAGCTCAAGTTAAGCATTTGTTGAGAGACAGCATCAGCAATCTCTCTGCGTCCATAACCAGTCTGCATACACCACATCCCAGCTGGTCCATCTATCATTCTATTTCCATCAGAATCAAAAATGTAAATTCCATCTCCCTTGACAATTACCGAGCTCGAGTCATCATTACCCAACTCGGACAAGTCACCCCAAGGATGCAGTAAATTTTTATTATATATTTCTCTATGCTGTTTGGTTTTCATAAAGCGTGCTTACCCATTTCCCATACAAGACGTCCGCTGTTCGATTAAGTGATTCTATATTGTTAGCCAATGATGCGTTAATCTGGTCAAAATTTTGAACACCTCTCTTACTTGTTTCCAAGTAATTTTTCCAAGACTCTGTCCAATCATTCACTAAAAATGAAGTCATTTCCACATGACATTGCATGGCAAGAACATTATTATTATATAAAAATGCCTGATTGCGGCAGATTTCACTTGAAAATAATAGCTCCGCACCACTCGGCAAGGCAAACGTTTCATTGTGCCAGTGAAACATCATAAAACTATGATCAATCCCGTTTAACCATTCTTTTGCTGAATTATTTGTCTCTTGAAAGCATGTATGCCATCCGATCTCCTCACACGAATTTCTAGTTACTTTTGCATTCAATGCGACACTTATTAATTGACCACCGAGGCAATGACCCATTATTGGGATATCTCTTTTAAGTGCCTGTCTAATAATATTAATCTCATCTCTCAACCAAGTCAGATTATCATTCACACTCATAGTTCCACCCATAAATACGAGCCCAATCACATCGTCTAAAATGGGAGGGATATCACCTTTGAATAATCGGACTAGTTTGAAAGGAATATTATTTTGCTCAAGATAATCAGCTATGTATCCGGGCTGATCTCCTTCCATGTGAAGGAATATAGCAACACTTTTACGCATGATTGTATCTAAATTGCATCGAGCGCTTTATACCACATCATACCCAAAGCCATAAAAGGTCTTCGTAAAAGCTTCCCGCCAGGCCATGCCATATGAAACATCTTATTCATAATATCAAAGCGGTAAGTGTTACCCGAAACTGCTTCCGCAAGAATTCTGCCTGTCATGTGGGTTGGAGCAACACCATGCCCAGAATATCCACTAATATATAGCACATTGCTATTTTTGATTCGCCCAATTTGAGGCATCCTCCTCACACTGATGCCCATTCTTCCAGACCAACTATAGTCAATTCTCACATTACGTAGTGAGGGAAAAACTTTTTCCATCTTCGACCTCATAATCCCAGTAACATTTGCTGGATCTAGACCTAAGTAATTAGCTAACCCGCCAAAAAGTAACCGTTTGTCAGCAGAAAGACGATAGTAGTCTAATGCCGTTCTAGAGTCACAAACAGCCACATCCTGAACTAACGTCTGCTGTATCTGTTCTTCTGTAAGTGGCTCTGTACCAATTATGCAGCTAGTGGCAGGTAATACTCGAGCATCCAAATAAGGCTCCAAGTCACCCATATAGGCGTTACCGCATAGGATCACATGATCTGCTTTTACCGAGCCACTCTCTGTATATACCTTAGGTTGATCGCCATAAGTTATGCTGGTAATCCTTGATTGCTCAAAGATTTTAGCACCCATAGATTCCGCCGCTCTTGCCTCACCAATACACAAGTTCAGCGGTTGAATATGACCCCAGTCCTCTCGGTAATAACCACCAATGTAA
This sequence comes from uncultured SAR92 cluster bacterium, assembly GCA_902604945.1. Classification (GTDB taxonomy): domain Bacteria; phylum Pseudomonadota; class Gammaproteobacteria; order Pseudomonadales; family Porticoccaceae; genus AAA300-D14. The sequence continues at coordinate 21,552 of CACLAG010000012.1, forward strand.
AGCTCTGAATTAACGTATTCTTTTAACTCATCTCTACCAAGTAGTTTTATCGCAGGCTCATCATCGGCCCAATCACGATAGGCTTTCATATGTCGATTTTTAAGGCCAACCTCACAATAACCCCATTTTAAGTCGCAATCGATTTTATACTTCTCGATTCGAGCTTTAATGATGTCGACACACTCTACACCCATGTTCTCAACAACTTTAACTCCCTCACTCCCGATAGATGAACGAAATGCAGCTGGATTTGATCCATAGCCACCTATTATTTGCCCACCATTACGACCACTAGCGCCCCAACCTATGCGATTTGCCTCTATTAATGCTACTTTGCATCCTCTCTCACAAAGTTCTACAGCCGTAGCGACACCACTAAAGCCGCCGCCGACAATGACAACGTCTGCAGAAGTATCTCCCTCCAACTTTGGATAGTCTGTTTGCCAATTGGCCGATGCCGCGTAGTAAGATGGTGCATGCTCATTAGTATCTGGAGTTGATTTTAGAAGCATTCACAAATACCCTTTTATCTAACTTGATTTGATCTTGGAGAGTGCCTTCAAGTACCAGGAAATGAATTCCATACATGTGGATTCGTGCTCTGGGTGATAAGGTCCGGGTTGGAAAAAATGTGAGTTCACACCAGCACTATTTCTCATGATAATGAATTCATCTTCAAGGCTTGTAAAATGCCAAAGCCAAGTAAGCTCTTCCTTATGATAATCGACACCCTCCTCAGCATCACCGTTAACAAACCAAACGAGTTCCATATCTGTTTGAGTCAGACTTCGAGGGATAAACCTATAAAGAACACAATGGTCTGGATAATTGAGCATAAATGTCAATGGACCTAACTGGAAATCGCCGGCCCCTCCATCATATCCTTTCATATTTCCCATCAATGGTGCGACCGGCGTGCCGTCTTTGCTTCCACTTTGATATCCCTCATATAACGCATAGCGACTGTGATATGAGCAAGCTCCAAATGCAGATGAGTCATTATAATAACCATAAAATTCATCCGCGATTCCCTCAACTCCTGTGATTTCTTCTGCCCTACCCCACATCGCCTCGTTAATCGGTTTAACTTTGTGAGCAAGTGCTTCTAGCGTATGCAATTTTGCGTAGTGGCGATGAGAACTTGCACAGTGGTAACATTCTAGGTAATTCTCTAAACAAAGCTTCCAATTGGCATCGATTCTATAAGTTTTAGCTTCGGCTACCTTGGCATTTTCCAAGTCATAAGCACCTAGTTGCCGAGAAATTTTAGATAATGGTTTCTGAAAATCAGGTGCGTCAGGGTCACAATTAATGAAGATCATTCCTTGAAAGATCTCCATCCTTACATGCAGTAATCCATAGTCATCAAAATCAAAGCCTTCAACGTCTCTCATGTCTCGAGCTGCTTTCAATTTCCCATCAAGACCGTAGCCCCAACCATGATAGGGACATGAAAAGGTTCTCTTATTACCTGATGACTCTTCACATACCCGAGCGCCTCTGTGACGACACATATTATGCATGGCATGAATCTGTTCCTTTCGATCACGACACACGATAATTGAATCCTCACCAATATCCACAAGGAAATAATCTCCTTTATTAGGAATTTGGCTAATATGCCCAGCATATAGCCAACTTTTGAACACTATGTGCTCTAGTTCAGATTGATACGTTATATGAGATCTATAAAAATAAGGATCGATAGCGAAACCTGGTTTTTCAAGCTGCTCCTTGGCCATGCGAGCCATCTTATCTTTTGTATCCGAAACGTCTGTAGCAATTACATGCATTGAACCAACATCCTGAGCCTTTATTCTAAATTCTAGTCGCTATTTTACGCGATTAGCATAGTAAAGTTCATTAAAATTTAAGCCGAAAACTAGTTTTTTCTTACATTGCTCTCAAATACCAATCATAGTCAATATCTGGTATTTGAGCACTAATCTCTTCCATTTCACTTCGTCTAACCGTTTCATATAGCTTGCAAAAATCTGCCCCAAGATACTGAGAAAGAGCGACACCGCTTCCAAATTCATTTATTGCATCGGGCCATATACGCGGGAGTGTTATAATTTCCTCTATTTCTGCACCCTCAGCAATCATCATTGAGGGAGTACATTCCTGAGTAATACCATGATGAATACCTGCTGCAATAGCGCTTAACACAAGATATGGATTTGCATCAGCACCAGATACTCTGTGCTCAATCCTCATATTTTTGAGATTTGAAACTGGTACCCGCAAAGCAACATCCCGATGGTTATATCCCCAATTTGGCGTTAGCGGAGCAAAATTACCTGGAATAAGACGTCTATATGAATTTGCATTTGGCGCGAAAATTGCCATTGAATCACTCATCAAATCTGAAAGGCCTCCAATAGCATGTAATAAAATTGACGAGATCGCGGGGATCTCAGACGAATTTTTTTTAGCAAACACATTGTCACCGTCTTTATCGTAAAGACTCATATGAATATGTAACCCGCTTCCTGCAATGTCCTTAAAGGGTTTGGCCATAAATGTTGCCGCCATACTATGCTTTCTGGCAATACCTTTAACGAGCCTTTTCAAAAGAAACGCATCCTGACACGCTTTAATTGGATCATCGGTATGATGCAGATTAATTTCAAACTGACCTGGTGCATATTCCGAATGAATTGTAGTCATAGGAATGTTCTGACAATCACAAGCAGATCTTACGTCATCCAAAAATTGATCATGATCCCAAAGATCCTCGGGCATTGCGTATTGAATTCCTGATTGATCTCGATTTGTCCCTGGGATTTTTGAAAGCAGTGGCTCGGGTCTTGTCGAATCTCCCTTCTTTATCAAATAAAATTCCAATTCTGTTGCCACTACCAATTTCAGGCCAAGCGCATATAAAGGTTTCAATGAGTTAATTAGCACGTTTCTTGAGTCAAAAAGATTTGGCTCACCATTTAACTCTGTGAATGTCGATAATACTTGCGCAGTTTCAGACTCAAGCCACGGGATTATAGATAAGGTATTTTTTATTGGTCTTATAAGACGATCAGGATCTCCATCTAAATCTGCTTTATCCAATTCATCACAAAACTCGCCTTTTACGTTCAGAAGAACTGTCGAGGCGGGACTCTTAAGACCTTCAGTAAAAAGCTCTGCAAACTCAGACCTAGGTATCCGCTTACATCGAATAATTCCATTCATATCAATCATCAAAACTTCCATCATTTTTATAGATGGATGTATTTTGAGAAACGTATCTAACTCCTCATTATTTGCTAATTGCATCTAAGAGCACTCTCTTTCTGAAATTTGTTTTTGACTACAAATCAACAATGCATCTAGTCCAATACAGCCTTTGGCCATAACTTTCACAGGATTAATATCCATTTCATCAATACAATCTCCAAAAGCTAGCGCCAAATCGGACAAACCGACTGCTGCTTTACAATAACTCTCAATATCAACAGCACTTTCCCCTCTAACCCCATGTAAAATATTGTAATGTGGAAGCTCTCGCAATGCATTTCTGACAACTTGGCAATCAAAAGGCGGCATTAATAAGATCACTTGATTAAATACTTCTGTGTAAATGCCACCAAATCCCATTAGAATCAGAGGGCCGAATTGCTCATCCTTCGTTATGCCCAAGATCATTTCTATACCTGAATGTTCAATGAATGGTGATACTGAAACAAAAGATCCAAACTTTACTGACAACTCTTCGTAAGAATTCGCAAGAGCTTGTTTACTGTCAATATTTAAAAAGACTCCACCCTCATCTGATTTATGCTTTACATCAGGATTTGCGGTTTTCAGCACAACAGGAAAGTTGTACTTCATATTTAGTAATTCATCCAAACTCGAGACTATTTCCAATTTATTCATCGGAATATCAAAACAATTTAAGAATTCAAATAACATTTGATCTGAAGTTAGTCCTTTCTCAATTTTCTCTCTTAAAAACTCGTACTGAGTTAAATCAATGAAACTTTTTTCTTGTTTTTTTAACGAATGAAAATCCCTAAATTCAAGCATTTTCTTAACACCAACTAGAAACTGATGAATGCCGTCAATCACAGGGAAACCCTCATGAGAAAGTTCTACTGCTAATCGATCCTCACCACTTCCTTGTCTATTAGAGACCAGAAAAACTGGTTTTTTTGATACTTTTTCCCCTCTCTTAAGATAGTCAATGTAAGAAGTATAAACTTCACTATTTGGTCCTCTATCATGAACTACTGCACCAAGAGCAGCGGATTCGTCAAGCAAAAGCTTTTCAAAAGAAGAAGCCATAACCTCCGAGGCATTCGCGCCTCCCGCTCCCCAACCATCCAAAGGATTGACCGCAGGTAGTCCTGGATCCAAAATCTGGTTTAAATCTAATTTAGTATCCTCCGAAATTTTAGCAAGCGGAACATCTAGACTATCGGCGAGATCAATGAGTAGCTGCCGCTCGCCACCTGAATCATGAAGACAAACTAAGTCTCCCGTGCCCACTGAATTAGTGTGAGACATCATAATTAAACAGGCTGACATTTGCTCCATATCATCAACCCTAAGAACGCCAAAACGTCTAAAAAGTGCGTTGTACGCACGGTCACTGCCTGCCATTGCCCCAGAATGCGATTCAGCCATTTTTTTGGAGAGTTCTGTCTTTCCAACTTTAATAACGACAATAGGTATTTTTTCTTCTGCTGCCCTCTCTAAGCACATGATGAACTTTTCAGGATTTCGGACTGTTTCCAAAAACAGGCCAATGACTTTAGTATCAGGAAGATCAATTGCGTATTCGAGATAATCCTCCATAGTTGTAGTCAACTCATAGCCAGTAGATACTGCTAAATTGAATTTTATTCGTTCCTCACAGTCCACAATGCCAGACATTCCCGCGCCAGATTGACTTATTAGGGTTGTGTTTCCATCAAAAGGATGGTCTCGGGTATCGAATCCACCAATGAGAGTATTGTTTGCAATATTGTATACCCCCATCGAATTAGCTCCAATGATAAGAATGCCATGCTCCTTCGCTTTAGTATTTATTCGACTTTTTAAATTCGGCTCTGAATCAGTTTGTAAAATCAAGGATGAAAAAATGGTACACGCTTTGATTCCCAGTCGAATTAGCTCGTCAAAAGACTCCTCCAAACGCGTGTCATTAATCGTAAAGATAACATGTTCAGGTTTTTTAGGTAAAAGAGAAAGACTTTCAAAGCAAGGTTGACCCATCAAGTTTTGATATCGAGGATTTACAAAAAACAGATCGCCCGAATAGCCACCTTTTTGGAGATTGACAATGACTTCATTGCCCACTGTATTTGGTCTCTGCGATACCCCTACTACTGCAATCGATACAGGAGCAATAAGCTTATCCAGAGACAATTTGGTCATTAGAAAGCCGGAGCTGGTGTTTGCCTTTTTCTTGGTGGGTCAAAAACTGGCCCCTTGACAACGGTGCACTTTGCCATGACTCGAGTCCACTTTAATTCTCGTTCGTAATAAATTTCAGCAACAAGCTCTTGTCCTAGCTTTCCATATTTTGCATCGACCTGGGCAAATGCGACATTTGACTTCGCAGTCGGACACCAAGCCGCTGTGGTCACTGTACCAACCTCTTTGGAAGCTTTAGAGTCTAAATAGATAAACGCATGTTCTGCAGGTTTATTTCCGTCTACATCTAGATAAACAAAGGCATATTCCGATCCATTATTTTTCTCACTTAAAAGCGCCCTCCGTCCATTAAATATAGGCTTATCAAAAGACACCAACCAGCCAAGTCCTAATTCGAACGGTGATCTCGATCTTCCTATCCTAACGGCCTCTTCAGCAGGAACGAAATCGACACCTGCTTGCAAAAACCCAGCCTCCGTTCTCAGCATATCTAATGCATAACCACCAATGGGTTGAATTCCATATAGCTTCCCAGCTTCAAATAGCGCGTCCCAGAAGCTTTCAGCTAAATCTGGCTTAATCCATATCTCATAGCCCAAATCACCGGTAAATCCAGTTCGACTGATCATCACTGTTGATTCTTTAAAAGGAAAGGTTGTCATGCCAAAGGGCTTAAGATTTTCAAGACCCTCAAAACCCATATTTCTAAATATTGTGCAGGATGTTGGACCTTGAACAGCCAATGCTGCTACATCAGCGGTTTCATCCGTAATATCTACATCAAACCCATCCGCTGTCCACATAAGCCAGTCAAGACATCGCGCATATGCGCAAAGTCTGTAGTCATTTTCACCTAATCTGAAAATGGTTCCATCATCCATGACTTTGCCATCATCATCACACCAGATAGCATATGCAACTCTACCAACATTAATTTTCCTCATGTCACGGGTTACTAACCGATTGAGGTATTCACCGGCCTCTGGACCAGTAATTCGATATTTCATCATCGGAGATATATCAAAGACTCCGGTAGCATTTCGAACCGCAAAATATTCTTTCTCTACTTCTGTATATGCCTGTGCGCTGGTATATCCTTTCCAGTCTTCCCACATATTAATTTCACATGCAGCCTCACACCGAGAGTGAAATGGTGTTTTTAACATCATTGTTTCATCATGCGGGGTTAGTTTCATTTAGAACTCCTTATTATCTCTTTTGCAGCATTATGACCTGCCAGTCCCATCACACCTCCACCAGGATGGCTTCCTGCTCCACATAGAAATACACCATCTATTACAGTTTTGTATTGCGATGAGCCAGGAAAGGGACGCATCATTAATATTTGATCGAGGCTTATCTCACCATGATGCCAATGACCACCATAGTTTAAATGATGTTTTTCCAAGTCTGCAGGAGTTAGCAACTCACTATGGAGAATCTTGTCTCTTATATCGGGAGCGAAGTCTCTGATTCTATCGATAATAATTTCTTTAAAATCGTTTTTTGCAATATCCCAGCCACTATTAAGCTTACATGGGGCGTACTGAACTATGACTGACATTACATGTTTTCCATCAGGTGCGAGACTCGAGTCATGAATCGATGGGATACTTATATCAAGAGCTGGTTTTTCTGAAAAATCACCATACTTGCATGCATTAAAAGCATCCTCTATATATTTCATAGTGGGCGCTATCACAAGCCGTTGTCCCATTTGATCTTGCGTCAATCCTTTGAATGACGGCAAGCTGGCCAAGGCCAAGTGTAATTTAGCTGCATTACCCTGCATTCTAACCCCTCTAACTCGGCGAACGGTGCCGGTCTCAAGGTTTTTCTTTCCAATAAGATCATAGTGAGTAGTTCTGGGGTCCGCATTCGAGACAACAATCTCACTACTAATAATCTCCCCACTTTCCAATGTAATACCTGTTACCTTGTCCAAGTCCAAGTTGATATTTTGAACCCTCTTACCAGTCATTATTTCAACGCCAACTGACTGAGCTGACTTTGCAATTGCCTTAGTTATTGATCCCATACCTCCTTTTGGCAGTGATGGGCCGTTGTAGCCAAAAATCTCGCCTGTTTTTTTATACAAATAACTGTAAACAGTGTTTGGTGACCTTGGGCCCATATGTGTTCCTAAAACTGCATCAAGGCTAATAGCCGCCTTCAATAACTTGTTATCAAAATTCTCTTCCATCACATCATAAATATTGATTAAAGCTAATCTCATCAGGTCTTGCATATCAGCTTTGCCCATTAACTTCATCCCTAGACCAAGTTTCAGAGCTGTAATACGGTCTAGCAAATTATTCTCAACTAATTTAGGCGGTCTTCGATCGAACGCGGATGATAAAAATTTTGCAAACTTTTTAAACTGAGTATTAAATTTTTTGTACGCGGCACAATCTTCGTCAGAGACACCCGCACCTGACAAAATATCACCATTGATTGTTAAGTGGTCACCATCTTCACTTAGTGCAATCGTGGACAGATCTTTAGCAGCAATCTCTAAACCATGAGAATTTAATTTTAAATCAGAACTCACTTTTGGATTGAGCTGGTATAACCATTGAGCACAAGATGAAACACTAAATTGGTCATGAAAAACACTCGTTGAACAGCCACCACCGACTTGCTCACTAGCTTCCAGAACTAAAACTTTTTTACCAGCCTTCGCCAGATAAAAAGCACACGTTAAACCATTGTGGCCGCCGCCAATTATAATAGTGTCATACTGCTTCGTATTATCAATCATCAGCATAGCCCTCTGGAACGGTATTGGAACGCTTCAAATCATATAAAATCTCACGTGCGGCATTTGCACCCGGAGCTGCCATTACGCCACCACCCGGATGTGTTCCCGAGCCACACATGTACATTCCTTTGACTGGACCTCGATATTGCGCATAACCAGGAAATGGTCTGTTGAATAACAACTGGTCGAATGTTAATTCTCCCATGAATATATTACCCTCAGTTAGTCCCACCTCACTCTCAATTTCTTTTGGGGTTCTGACCTCACAATGCAAGATCAAATCCTTAAAATCGGGGCTGTAATTTGCAATTTGATCAATTACCGATTTCGCAAATCCGTCTCTATCCTCATCTCGCCACTCTCGACCATCAATTTTTGGCGGAGCATATTGAACAAAAACAGACATCATATGTTTTCCAGGAGGCGCCATCGTTGGATCAAGTTGAGTTGGAATAAGCATGTCGACATATGGGTCTTTTGACCACGTTTCATTTTTCCAATCATCATAAGCCCTCTCCATTCTAGTTAATGAATCACTAAAGTGCTTCTCCCCAAGACATAGAGGACTGCCCTTGGGCAACCCATTAAAAGTGGGTAACCCATCAAGTGCAATATTAAGCTTTCCAGATGATCCCCTAATTTTGAAATTTTTCGCTTTCGTAACGACATCTGTTGGCAAATCTTTTTCATCCATTATTTTGAGGAATGTTCTTTTTGGATCCAAATTTGAAACAACTATGTCTGAATAGATCTCATCACCATTACTCAAGGCAACTCCCGAAGTCTTACCATTTTTAACAATAATTTGGCCAACCTCGGCGTTTCTTTGAATCTTGCCACCAAATGACTGAAACGATGATGCTAGAGAGTTTGATACTGCACCCATGCCGCCTCGCGCAAATCCCCATGCTCCAACTGACCCGTCTACATCGCCCATATAATGATGCAGTAAAACGTATGCGGTGCCTGGAGAATAAACTCCCAAAGCTGTGCCAATAATTCCGCTACCGGCCAAGTGCGCTTTGATCACGTCAGATTCAAAGTATTCATCCAAAAAGTCACCGATACTCATCGTCCAGAAACGCATGGTGTCAGCTAACCCCTCTTCCCCCATGCTTGCAAATGAACTTGCCAGCAACGCAAGTTCTTTTAAATCCTTTGGTTTCAAAGAGGTCGGATCAGGTGGTGTTCTCATGAGAAAAGGTCTAATAAGTCTTGTTTGCTTCATAACGTCAGCTTCGTAACGCTCATAGGCATTCGCATCTCTTTTCGAGTGCCTTGCAACTTCTCGGTGTTGTCTTTCATGGTCAGCATGGTTACCGTAATAATCTCCATTCTGCATGAAGGTCACGCCTCCGCCATAAGGAACCACCTGTAGGCCATGCCTTGGCAATTGAAGATCTCTCATTATCTCAGGTCTCAACAAACTACAAACATACGAGCAATTCGAATACTTCCAATCTGTATATAACTCTCGACTAACTGCGGCACCGCCAATATAGTCATTTTTCTCAACAACCAACACTTTTAGTCCGGATTTTGCGAGATATGCTGCGTTAGTCAAGCCATTATGACCAGCACCAATCACTATAGCGTCATACTTTTCCATACCTATCCTTTTGAACCGTTTAGTTTTTCAAAGATTTGTTAAATTAGGATGCCAAAAAATGTATCCGATGTCCATTATAAATGAATAACTATTCATTCAGTTTGCACGTCGCATTACAGTTGCTACATTTAGACCGATAGTTTAATGTTCATTAAAGCAGAATGACTCGGTATTCTAATAATTTGTATCTGTAAAGGTTTGTGAATGAGTGAAAATCCCCGATCAATGCCTGCCAAAACAAGACGAAGGCAGCTAATAAAGGCGACTATAAAGTGTATTGCTAAAAATGGTTTATCTGGAACCACTATGGCAGATGTCACATCGAAAGCCGGCTTAAGTCTTGGTATTGTAAATCTTCATTTCGAAACGAAAGAAAAACTTCTTATAGAGACTCTTCGCTTTATTTCAGATGAATACAGAAATGGATTAGACAAAATCTTTTTCAATGACAAACTCTCGGTAGAAGAAAAGATTATCGCTCATGTTAGTTTCGATTTTAGCAGAGCAATCACCGATCGAGATAAACTAGCGGTTTGGTTTGCATTTTGGGGTGAAACAAAGTCACGCCCAACATATATGTCGATCTGCGCTGACTACATAGATGAAATCGCTAAAAATTTAACCAGTCTTTTTTCAACATTAAAGAAAGAGGGAAATTATACATCAGTGGATCCTGAGTTAGTTTGCATATGTTACACCGCTCTATCTGATGGACTGTGGTTAGATTTGTTGTTAACACCAAAAGGTTGGGATGCTGCTGATGCAAAAGCGGTAGCAATGCATTATTTAGCTACGCAATTTCCAAATAATTTTTCAAACATAAGATAGGTATCAATAGAAAGATGGAAATAAAACATAATGCGGAGACAATGGAGTGGAAAAACAAAATTCGCTCATTTGCGGATGAATATCTTATTCCTTGGGAAATTGAAGCTGAAATGAATAACGGAATAATTCCCGAAAAAGCGTCAAAATTAATGCAAGATAAAGCTATTGAGTTGGGATTATCAAAAATGGATGCACCTGCTGAATTTGGCGGCTTAGATCTGCCAATGGTTCAACAGGTTGTGATTTGGGAGGAGTTAGGACGAGTTACAAATGCCCTTTGTTGGTGTTTCCCTGAGGCACAAAGTTGGATGTTTGACGCCTGCAAGGCTAATGAATATCAAATTAATCACTACTTACGCAGCTTAATGGATGGAACCCTTCGCGAGTGCTACGCAATCACGGAGGGAGAGTCCGGATCTTATGAAACGGTAGCGACATCAGCAAAAAAATGTCCTGGCGGTTATCTTATTAATGGCGAAAAATGGTTTGTAACCACTGCTAATCTCGCAGACTTCTTCTTTCTTCAAGCAAAAATTGACGGAGAAGATTCATTATTCTTTGTAGATATCAATAGTGATGGCGTTTCAATGGTTGATAATCCTCAATTCTCACACACATTTCCATCTCATCATCCTACATACAGATTTGAAGATGTTTTTGTTGCAGACAAAGACGTAATTGGCGATGGCAATAGTGGGATGGATTACAGTAGAAGTTGGTTCAGACATGAGAGATTAACAATTGCAGCGAGGATGCTGGGCGCTGCCTCTAGAATGATTGAAGAAGCTACGGAATGGGCATCAAACCGTGATATTCAGGATGAAAAACTAATCGACAAACAAGCTATACAATTTTATCTTGCAGATAGCGTTACAGAATTATGGGCCTCAAAGCTTATGGTTTATGAGGCAGCTGAGGCTCATGATAACGATGATGACTTGAAATCTTTGCATGCAAAATGCTCAATGGTGAAACTATACACGACAGAAATGGCTAACAGAGTTGCTGATAGATGCCTCCAAATATGGGGTGGTCGGGGATACCGAAGAGACAATGCTGTCGAGCGCTTTTTTCGAGAAGTACGAGTTGATAGAATTTGGGAAGGAAGTAGCGAGATTCAAAGGATGGTGATTGCAAGAGCACTAAAAAAACGAGGTTTAAAAGGAATGTAATTTGATTGCCGTAAAAAAAAAATACTCCTATCGTTTCACGTTATTTATCTTAACTTTTTTACCAATCTTTAGATCGCTATCTGAGCCCATTTATACTGAAGAGATGTTAATAAATAAGGCAGCGAATACTCCAAAAAAACTTCATATATACAACTGGGCAGATTACATAAATCCTGATGCTCTTCTGAATTTTGAACGCGAATTCGGTATCGACATTACCTATGATACATATGATTCGAGTGAAATGGTTGATACGAAGCTGCTTACAGGAAAGAGTGGTTACGATATCGTTGTCCACGCCGCATCAAGTGCGTCAAGACTGGTGCCGATTGGAATTCTTCATGAAATTGATGTGAAAAAGTTGCCAAATTGGAGGCATTTAGATCTAGATTTAGTTGATAAAATTACTCAAAACTACTCGAATGATCTCATCGGTGTCCCATTTTTTTGGGGGTCAGCCGGTATTATCTACAATGTCGACATGATCAAAAAGCGGATGGAAAATCCTCCGACGAATAGTGGAGCTATTATTTTTGATCCTAATGTGCTTTCCAAATTTGCTGATTGTGGTGTTTCTTTTTTGGATGATGCATTGACCGTTATACCAATGGCAATGATCTACCTTGGATATCCTGCAAATTCTGTTGATTTAGGCCATCTAAAGGATGTTGAGAAACTCCTCAAATCGGTAAGACCATACATAACTTATTTTAGCTCTACCAAATTATTACTAGATCTTCCCAATGAAGAGGTCTGCATCGCAATGGGTTGGTCAGGAGATTACTCGGTTGCAAATCAAAGAGCTCGTGATGCAGGTTTAAAAATTAACCTTCAATACATAGTCCCTAAAGAGGGTTCTGAAATGTGGTTTGATAATATCTATATACCCTCTGATGCCAGGCATATCGATAATGCGTATCTTTTTTTAAACTACATGCTCAGACCTGAAGTGATTGCAGCAACAAGTGATTACATTGGATATGCAAACGCAAATAAATCTGCCACACCGTTAGTTGACAAAAGACTCACTGAGGACAATGCTATCTATCCCGATAAGAAAACGATTGACAGACTGCAAACTTCCCAAGTTTTATCTCCAAAAGAGGAAAGAAAGAGATCAAGGACTTGGACACGAATTAAAACAGGTCTCTAACTAATTATTTGACGAGCGAAATAGGAGAAATATATAACAATTAACAAAGAAAATAATTATTGTGATTCGCAAGACAAAAAGCCTTTTATAAAAATTAGAAATCTTTCGAAAAAGTTCGACAATATTTATGCGGTAGACAATATAAATCTAGATATTCATAAAGGCGAGCTGTTTACAATTCTAGGAGGCTCTGGGTGCGGTAAGTCAACTTTATTGAGAATGATTGCAGGCATAGAATTACCTGAGTCTGGCTCCATAGAAGTGGATGGTCATGAAATGAATGGGGTCGCTGCAAATGAAAGGCCCATTAATATGATGTTTCAATCTTATGCGGTATTTCCTCACATGAATGTTTTCAAGAACATTGCATACGGATTAATAAAGCAGAAGACTCCAAAAAATCTGGTAAAAGAAAAAGTCTCTGAGATGATCAAACTCGTTCAACTTGATAACCTCGACAATCGCATGCCAAATCAACTCTCTGGCGGTCAATTACAAAGAGTTGCCTTAGGTAGGGCGCTTATTAAAGAACCTAAATTACTTCTTCTTGATGAGCCCTTGGCAGCCCTTGACAAAAAACTTAGAGAGCAAACGCAATTTGAGCTGATAAATCTGAAAAATAAATTAGATACAACATTTATCGTTGTAACTCACGATCAAGAGGAGGCGATGACTCTCTCATCAAGAATTGCACTAATGGATAAAGGCCAGTTTGTTCAAATTGGAGTACCTTCGGAAATATACGAGACACCAATTAACAAATTTGCAGCTGATTTTTTTGGTTCAATGAATTTTTTTGCAGCGGAAGTTATAAGTCATAACAAACAAACAAATGAAATATGCGCGAAACTTAAATCGAGCAATATTCTTATTACGGGTCAAACTAAAAATCATTTCAATTCCGGCGATAAAGTCACTGTCGGGGTCAGGCCGGAAAAATTGGGCATAAGCACAAGTGGCTCAGTTAGCGAGAAAAAAACTATCTTGGAGGGTCAAATTGAAGACCTTGCTTATTATGGCAATAGAAACTTATACCGAATAAAAACTAATGATAATGGCGTTGTTCAAGTCAGCTCGCAAAACGTCAAACGTTCAGAATCAATCCACTTAAAATGGAAGAATAAGGTTTTTATCTCATGGGAAAATAGCGCCAATGTATTTCTTAAAACCTAGGTCTGATGATAAAAATACATAATCAGGCGTTACCAAAATTTAGATTCGATAAATTTTGGAGACCTGTGATGATAGGTCTACCATATTTTTGGTTACTTTTATTTTTCTTAATCCCGTTCCTGTACGTTTTCCAAATCAGTTTTTCAACACCGATCTTGGCTCAACCACCTTACTCGAAAATTTTAAACTTAAGTGGTGATTTTTCTAACTGGCTCCAAGCCACTCTGGACAATTATCTATTTTTATTAGAGGACAATCTTTATTGGGTGAGTTATTTAAAATCAGTAAAAGTAGCATTTATTTCAACACTTATTTGTTTATTGATTGGCTATCCACTAGCTTATGGAATAGCAAGAGCGCCTAGTCAAAAGCGCCATATTTTGCTCATGTTAGTTATCTTACCTTTTTGGAGTTCTTTCTTGCTGCGAGTATACGCATGGATGGGAATTTTAAGTAAAAATGGCCTTATAAATTCTACTCTTGTGGGATTAGGATTAATCGATAAACCACTCGCTATTCTCTATACTGATGTTGCCGTCTATTTAGGTATAGTCTACACCTATATACCTTTCATGATACTGCCACTATATGCTTCGATTGAAAAATTAGATTCCTCACTATCTGATGCCGCATCTGACCTTGGAGCCAACAGATGGCAAAGGTTCTTTGACATAACACTGCCTCTCACCAAACCAGGAATAATTGCAGGATCATTGCTCGTTTTTATACCCGCAATTGGCGAATATGTAATACCGACTTTATTAGGAGGTATAGACTCATTAATGATCGGTAGAACCCTCTATGATGAATTCTTTTTAAATAGAGACTGGCCACTCGCCTCTGCAGTAGCGACTATATTATTGTTAATAATAGTATTACCAATTATGTGGTTTCAAAGAAATCAACAAAGGACGAATTAAGATGTCTCGGTCATCAACATTTATCTTTTCCTGGATGTGCTTTGGATTCGCGTTTCTTTATATTCCAATTTTTGTTCTGATAATTTTTTCATTTAATAACTCGGCTATTATTTCAGTATGGGGCGGGTTTTCAACACGTTGGTATTATGAACTTTTTCAAAATGAGCAAATAATAGAAGCTTGTCTGTTAAGCCTTAAAATTGCAGCTATCAGCGCAACCTTTGCAACGATACTAGGCACTATGGCGGGAATAGCGGTTTCTCAGTTCCGAAGATTCCAAGGTCGACTTCTTTTTACTGGATTACTTGGTGCGCCATTGGTAATGCCCGAAGTGATAACGGGTCTTTCTCTATTACTATTTTTTATCAGTCTCCAAGAGCTTATTGGATGGCCATCAAGCCGGGGAGCAAACACGATAACTATAGCTCATATAACATTTTCAATGGCATATGTGGCGGTAATAGTTCAGTCTAGATTAACAAGTATGGATAAATCACTAAGTGAGGCGGCGATGGATCTTGGAGCGCGTCCTTTTCAAGTATTATTTGATGTTACGCTTCCGATCATTGCGCCTGCGATGATCTCAGGATGGCTTTTATCTTTTACATTATCTTTGGACGATTTGGTAATCGCGAGTTTCACTGCAGGTGCCGGCGCAAGTACTTTACCAATGGTGATCTTCTCTAAAATAAAACTTGGCGTGACACCTGATATTAATGCTCTAGCTACCCTCATAATATCAATAGTTGGGATCGGTGTTTTTACAGCGGGATATATCCTGCATCGTCAAAAATCTCTAACGAAAATAATCAGATAATAGAAAATATTAGCTATTCAACTTCGCCAATTCAACAGGG
>CACLAG010000013.1:0-35260 GCA_902604945.1 uncultured SAR92 cluster bacterium
GAAAAGCACAATGATGAGGTAGTGCAACTTGCGCTTAACCATGATTGTCCAATAGTTGCGACTAATGATGTGAGGTTTATTGAAAAAAATGAATATGAGGCTCATGAAGCAAGAGTTTGTATTCACGATAGTCGATTACTCGAGGATCCGAGACGAGAAAGGCTATATTCGGATCAACAATTTTTAAGAAGTGCTGATGAGATGAAAACGTTATTTAGTGATCTACCGGAGGCAATCCATAACACATATGAGATAGCGAAACGATGTAATCTCAGTCTTACTCTTGGAAAGAATTATTTGCCTGAGTATCCAATCCCTGGAGGATTGACAGCTAATGATTATCTTAAACAACAGTCACACTTGGGACTTGAAAATAAATTTAAGTTGAGGCTGATAGATCATCAAGACACCATTGACCAATCCGATTACGCTCTTTATAGAGATCGTCTTAATTATGAGTTGGAAATAATCATTGAAATGGATTTCTCTGGTTATTTCTTGATCGTGATGGATTTTATTATTTGGGCGAAGGGAGAATATATTCCAGTTGGACCTGGCCGGGGTTCAGGGGCAGGTTCGCTGATTGCCTACGTTCTGGGAATTACTGACTTGGATCCAATAAAGCATGACTTGCTATTCGAGAGGTTTATGAACCCGGAGAGAGTTTCTATGCCTGATTTTGATATCGATTTCTGTATGGAGGGACGAGATAGAGTAATTTCATATGTGTCTGATCGGTACGGTCGTGATTCTGTATCTCAAATTGTCACTTTTGGAACTTTATCTGCGAGAGCTGTTGTCAGAGATGTGGCGCGGGTCCTTGGTAAATCTTATGGTCTGGGTGATAAATTATCAAAACTCATCCCCTTTGAGGTTGGTATTACGCTTGAAGCAGCGAGGCTAAAGGAGAAGGAGTTAGACGATTTTATAAGAAACGATGATGATGCTGCTGAAATATGGGATATGGCTATACAACTTGAGGGTATTACGCGTAATTGCGGAAAGCATGCAGGTGGCGTTGTAATTTCTCCATCAAAAATAACTGATTACACGCCAATTTATTGTGATGAGTCCGGCTCCACATCGATGACCCAATTTGATAAAAATGACGTTGAGGATGTTGGATTAGTTAAATTCGATTTTCTTGGATTACGAACATTAACCATAATTGATTGGGCGCTTGAGTTAATAAACAGGCGAAAGCCAACCAATAGTAAAAAATTAAATCTTGACGAAATACCAATCAACGATAAAGAAACATTTGATTTTATGCAAAGTGGGAGGACCACTGCTGTATTTCAGCTTGAATCTCGCGGAATGAAAGAACTCATAAAAAAGCTAGGTCCTGATAGATTCGATGATATTGTTGCGCTGGTAGCTCTTTTTCGACCTGGTCCTTTGCAATCGGGTATGGTGGACGATTTCATCAGTCGGAAGAAAGGAGAAGCTGAAATAAGCTATCCACACCCAAAGTATCAACACCAATGCCTTGAACCTGCTCTATCTTCAACATATGGCGTAATTCTTTATCAGGAACAAGTAATGCAGATAGCTCAAGAAATGGGCGGCTACACGCTTGGTGGTGCTGATATTTTACGGCGGGCGATGGGTAAGAAGAATGCTAAGGAGATGGCAGAGCAAAGAGAGGTATTCATAAAAGGAGCTCAGGAAAAAGGATTCAATCAAGATCTGGCATCAAATATTTTTGATTTGATGGAGAAGTTTGCTGGTTATGGTTTTAACAAATCTCATTCAGCGGCCTATGCGCTACTTGCGTATCAAACCGCGTGGCTTAAGACGCACCATGCACCAGAGTTTATGGCAGCTACAATGTCTTCGGATATGGACAAAACAGATAAAGTCGTCACTTACATCGAGGATTGCAGAGACATTGGTATTGAACTAAAACCACCGAGCATAAATGAGGGTGAGTTTAGATTTAGTGTCAACGAGCAAGGAGCTGTTGTTTACGGGCTCGGTGCCATTAAAGGTTTAGGCGAAGGAGTGATAGAACTAATTATCACTACAAGGATTAAAGACGGTAAATTCAAAGATATTTACGACTTCTGTGCAAGAGTTGATACAAATAAATTAAGTAAAAGAGCTATTGAAGCACTGATTAAGGCTGGTGCATTTGATGAAATAGGTCCATCTGAATCTATTAATTATTGCCGAGCATGGTTGATTACCGCTCTTGATGATGCCAGCAAATTAGCAGACCAAGTCTTCAAAAACGAAGAGAGTGGCATTGAAGACTTATTTGGAAATTCATTAGTGGAGACATCAGAAGAAATAAAGAAAAATATCCCGCTAGAGATAGAACCATTAATGACAAAAGAGAGGCTGGAACAAGAAAAGAGTATTTTAGGATTATATCTCACAGGACATCCTCTTGATGAATACAAATTAGAGCTGGAAAAGATGCGGGTGAACAAATTAGCGGATATCAAAAACAACAGCGGTAAAATTAGAGCTGCGGGATTAATTACAGATATTCGTGTCATGAAGAATAAAAAAGGGCAAAGTTTTGCTTTTATAACACTTGATGATAAATACTCTCGAGCAGAGGTAACGCTTTGGGCCGAAACCTACGCAAAGTATAGGGAGTACTTGCAAAAAGATGCGGTTGTACTTGTAAAAGGAGAGGCGAGCCAAGATCGGTTTACAGGCAGGTTAAAAATCATCATAGATACAGTTCAGTCGTTATACGAGGTACGATGTGAGCGACTAGAAACACTTGAAGTGGTTATTGCCGAAAGTGAAACTGATTGGGTTGATCTGCTAACAAATCGATTTAGTGATTACAGAGATGGAAATTGTTCGATAAAAATCGAATACCATAAAGTTAATTCGTGTGCGAATCTTTTGTTAGACGACTCGTGGAAGATTGACCCAAGAGATGAATTGATTGACCAGCTGAGAAGTGATTTTGGCCCAAATAATGTAAACTTTGAGTTTAGGTGAAATTTTGAGTTTTCAAAGGATGGTAATTTATAGATGGACTTAAACTTTTTATCATTTGAGCAGCCTATCGCTGAGCTTGAGTCTAAAATCAAGGAGCTTCAGTTAGTGGGTAATGATAATGAACTTAACATTGCTGATGAAGTCGCAAAACTAAAACAAAAATCTAATAAACTCACTTCTAGCATTTATTCTAAGCTTAGTCCTTGGCAAGTCGTTCAGGTGGCGCGACATCCTCAAAGACCCTATGCTTCTGACTATATAAATCTTGTTTTTGATGATTGGGAGGAGATGCACGGTGATCGCCATTTCGGTGATGACAACGCAATTATTGGGGGTATATGCAGGCTTAATGATTTTCCAGTTTTAGTAATTGGCCAAGAAAAAGGTCGAGGTGTTTCCGAGAAGGTAATGCGCAATTTTGGTATGCCAAAGCCTGAGGGATATAGAAAAGCACTCAGATTAATGGAATTAGCAGAGAGATTTAATTTGCCAATAATCACATTAATCGATACTCCTGGCGCATATCCAGGTATTGATTCAGAAGAAAGAAATATATCTGAATCAATCGCTAAAAATCTTGCAGTAATGTCAAGGTTAAGAGTTCCTATTATATGCACAGTAATTGGTGAAGGGAGCTCTGGTGGCGCTCTTGGAATAGGTGTAGGAGATCAAGTGAACATGCTTGAATACAGCACTTATACAGTAATATCTCCTGAAGGCTGTGCAAATATCTTATGGAAAAGTAGTGAGAAGGCAGAGATCGCTGCTGAGGCAATGGGTGTTACCTCTGTTGGACTGGAGAGACTTAATATTGTCGATGAAACCATAAAGGAGCCTTTGGGGGGAGCACATAGAGACATCGAGGAAATGTGTGGTAATTTAAAAGATCGCCTAAACAGACAATTGATTGAACTTAAAAAGTATCCTATTGACGAATTAGTAGATCGACGATACGAGCGTCTTATGAATTATGGACGTGTAGTAAACTAGTTGCTTATGGCTGTAGTGCACGTATCTTTTAATTAAAATGCAATCTATATATTAAAATTCACTCAAAATGCTCCACTCTTATAAGATAATTGCCGATGAAAATATGCCATTGGTTAATAAACTTTTTTCCGCCAGTGCTGATGTGCATTTAATGCCAGGCCGAGATATAAGACGACATCATTTAAAAGGAGTGGATATTTTACTGGTAAGGTCTGTAACTCGAGTTGATCAACAATTACTTCATGATACTAGCGTCAAATTTGTAGGCTCTGCTACCAGCGGAACAGATCATATAGATATCGAATATCTCAACCAAAATAGTATCGCCTTTGCTTATGCTCCTGGTTGCAATGCAACAGCTGTAGCTGAGTATTCTCTATCTGCGATGTCAAGTATGTGTAAAGATTGGCCTTCTAAAAAAGTAAGTGTTATCGGTTGTGGTAATGTTGGATTAACTTTGTTGTCAGCTTTATCGAGCTTTGATGTTGAATGTAACTTCTTTGACCCATACGTTACAAGAAAAGAATTTTGTCAATTAAATGATATAGAGAAAATTATAGATAGCGATTTAATATGTTTTCATACTCCATTAACGATAGGCGGTGACTTCCCTACTGAAAATTTAGTGGACGATTATATGTTAGAAGCACTTCGTCCTGGAACTGCGATAATAAATGCAGGTAGGGGAGAGGTAGTGTCGGGTAAAGCACTCTTAAATTGTTTAAAACAAAAGAAGAAACTAAGTGTAGCTTTGGATGTTTGGGAAAATGAGCCTAGTATAAATTTAGAGTTACTAGAGAAAATTGATATAGGAACCCCTCATATTGCTGGAAATACAATGGAGGGGAAGTTGCGAGGGACATGGATGTTGCATAAAGCTTTTTTAGATTGGATCGGATGTCCTGAAATGTTAGTGCCAGAAAAAAACGTAATTAAGTCAACTCAAGTTAAAAATAATATGCAAATAGATAGTGTTTCTGACCTTTGTTTGACAGGTTATGATGTTGGTTTGGATAACCGGTTATTGCGAGCTTCAATGCCAACCGACAATAGAAATGACATTTTAGTGGCCAAAATTTTTGATGGTTTACGTAAAAACTACAGACAACGCCATGAATATCTCACGCCATATCTTCAATGTTGAAAGAGAATGATACTTAAAGGGAAAAATATGAAATATCCTGAATCAAATTATGAAGAATGGAGAGATGAGGGAGTATTGGTTTTAGAAAAGTTTTTCTCGTCTGATGAGCTTGTAAAAATTCAGGATGATTTTAGAAACTTATATGGGGAGAGTCCCACTTCTTTATCTCATTACCATGGGAATCACCCAGGTAGTGATTCCGATCGAAGCAAACAGTTCGAATTTATTCACACACTTCCATTTAACGCATCGGTAGAATTAAACCTCCTCTCATTGCATCCTAAACTAATCAGTTTGTCCGAAGAATTGCTTGGTTCGGATAATGTAGTTTTATATCAGAGCCATACATGGGCAAAGTTTTCAGGCCGCGCAAATTATAATCAAGCTTTGCATTGTGATTTCAATAATCATACTTTAACCGTCCCTTCGACTGAGGCTCGCAGTGGATCAGTTAATTATTTGATTTACTTGTCTGATGTAACTGAGGGAGATGGACCTTTTTGTTATGTTAGTAAAAAAGATTCTAACAAAATACTAGGACATCGATGTCTTGCAGCTGATAAAACAAATTATTCCGCACTCATTCAAAAAGAAAAAATGGTTGTTGCGCCTGCTGGGACTGTTATTGCCTATACTTTAGATACATTTCATCGAGGAACTGATCTAATTGAATCTGATAGCTATCGATATTCGATGTCGATAAGTTATAAATCGAATGACAATAATTCAATTGGTTTCCACGTTTGGCAAGTAACTCCTGCTAGGAATTGGAGCTTGATCATGAATAATGCGAGCCCTTCACAATTGAGTTGTCTTGGTATTCCAAAACCTGGCTCACGTTTTTGGAACGAAACAACGATTAAACAAACAAAGGAAAGATGGCCACAATGGAAATCGGACCCGTACGTTGAGTCTATTTGATCTGAAATAAAAGTTTTTCATCATAAAGACCACAGAGGTAAAAATGGGAGAGGAAATAATTTTTTATCCACGGCTTCTCGTAAGACATACTCATAACGAGTTAAAAGAATGCTTGGAAATGTTTAAAAAGTTGAGTTGTGAAGAGATTGATTTGGGGGACTCAAACGCTGTCTGTGCGAAAATCAATGATTTAGTTTCATTGATAGAGGATGCTAGTAAATTTCACGGTTACTTACAAAGCGACGAGGATCAGATAAATAGGGATCGTTCGTCAAGAAAAGGAAAAAGTAGAGAGATCAAAATCTCTGATCAAGATCTACTGCGTTATCACGGGTTATCCAAACAACAGCTGGACTTTATTAAAAACAAGACATAACAATATCTCCGATATTCCTTTATATCTAGTCTGCGATATTGCAGAAATAGGAAAACACTTTATAATGTCGCGACGCTTGACTAGGGGCTCGTTAATTTTGTGAGAGCTTGTCGGGCGAGTTTTTAACAACGTTCGTCCCGTTCGTCTAGAGGCCTAGGACACCGCCCTTTCACGGCGGTAACAGGGGTTCGACTCCCCTACGGGACGCCATTGTTTTAATGCGGGAATAGCTCAGCTGGTAGAGCGCAACCTTGCCAAGGTTGAGGTCGCGAGTTCGAACCTCGTTTCCCGCTCCAAATCAATTTTTATTATTATTATCAATTAGTTACGAAATTTTTATTGAGTTCAACCTTCCTAAAAACATTTATCCTAGTGAAATTCACTAGAAAAATAGCCCTCCTCGGAAGGTTGTACTCTCAACCTAATTGGTCAAAAAAGCACCGCATCTAATCTACCTACAATTTCCCTTTTTTTACTGGTGTTAACGTGAGCATATCTCGTTACACTCTTCAAATCTTTCCACCCCCCAGCTTCTTTGATTTGATAAATATCAACTCCATCTTTTGCTAACAACGTGGCAAATGTATGTCGAAGGGTGTGGAGATTGTAAAGTAGGTGTGTAATCTATCTATAGTATAGATTTAGATTTATTGTTATAAGTTCTTAGGCGTGTAAGTTTCCTTGTTCACAAGGGTCAAAAAGGGTAATATTTTACCTTAAAATTCCCAGAGAAAATCATGTCTAAATCTCTTAAAAAAATTTCTTTTAACTATTTGTTAAATCTGTTTGAAATTTTTGATTGGTGGTATCCACAGAGATTAGTCGAAGAGACAGGCATGAAACCTGATCGAGTTAAATACTTATCAAAACAGCGAAAAATATTTGTTGGTCTAGCTGAAAGTAACCATGAGCTGAATGTTCAACAAATTGAAATATTGGAAAATTTTGCGAATGGGCTAAGTTTTATGGAGTCGCAGCTATTAGAGGCGCTGCTACCAAAAAGAATTGATGGAAGTAAATTTAAATTTGTAGACCTGTTTGCAGGAATAGGTGGCATTAGAAAACCTTTTAGTAAAATTGGTGGTAAATGCGTATTGACCTGCGAATGGGATGACTATGCGAATAAGACCTACAGCGCAAACTGGAAGAGCGAGGAAGATCATTCATTTGTATCTGATATTAAAACAATCACTCAGCCAGCTAATAGCTCTGGTATCGCTATTGATGGAATTAAACAGTCCGAATATATCAATAAAGTAATGCCTAGCCATGATCTTTTGCTTGCAGGATTTCCATGCCAACCTTTTTCGATAGCGGGAGTATCTAAGAAAAATTCTCTAAATCGAACTCATGGATTTGACTGTGAAGATCAAGGGCAGTTATTTTTTGATATATGCAGGATATTGAGCGTTAAACAACCCGCTATTGCCATTCTTGAAAATGTCAAAAATTTAAAAAGCCATGATAAAGGAAACACATTTAAGGTAATAAAGGAATTTTTAACCAACTTAAACGATCATCAGGAAATTCTATTTAAAAGCCATAACTTTAAACCGGTTAATGGATACTGGATTGCAAATCTTGATGATGACAAACCCGATCCTAAAATTATTGATGGCCAGCTTTTCACTCCTCAACATCGAGAGAGAATAGTTTTGCTTTGCATAAGAGATGATATTGCTAAGAGAATGTCATTGGAGAACAAGATCGATTTGAGAAATATTGATACCCCTAAACAAAGAGCTTCCCTAGAAGATGTACTCGATCCTAACGCTGAAGTAGACAAAAAATATACACTTTCACCAAAGCTTTGGGATTATTTAATTAATTACGCAAAGAAGCATAAAGCTAAGGGTAATGGTTTTGGTTTCGGTATGGTTAAGAGAAATAGCAAGGATGTGACTCGAACCTTGTCCGCGAGATACTATAAAGATGGTTCAGAAATTTTAATAAATCAAGAGGATATAGCTGAGCAAATAAATGGGACATACCGTCCAAGGAGAATGACTCCTCAAGAATGTGCCAGATTAATGGGTTTTGCTGAGAAAAAAGAGAAATTTAATATTCCAGTTTCAGATACTCGGGCATACAAACAATTTGGAAACTCAGTAGTCGTGCCAGTATTTGAATCCATAGCAAAACTACTTAAGCCTCATATTTCTGAGATTTTAAAAGAGGAAAAATCCTAACTCAAAGCACTATATCGGCTGCTTTTACATATAGTTTTTCTAAGTGTTTCCATTTAACCCTGAATTGATTTCTTCTCTTTTGAGGTTTTTTTGTTGTAGATATGTTTTCTATTTTGCATGCAGGATCGAGATAAAGTAGGTCTTCTACGACTGCCCCTAAAAACAACTCAAAACTGGTGCCTTCGAGTAACTTAAGTCTGTTTCCGAATTGATAACAAATTTGACCTTGAGAATCCAAATTCTTAAGGGTTGGTATGTATGCAGCTTTTGAGTGCTTAGTTGTCCAGTGTTCCATCAGTTTTGAGAATTTCCAAGAAGCTGCCTCGTCACCCTTGTGCGAAATAAATCTCAGCGCACCATCAGCTTTTATGATTTTTCTGGTGGCGTGGTCAAAACCATCTATATCCAAAGTCAAGTATGTTTTCTGGTGTCGACAACCGAAGCGATGGGAGCCATTAAAATCCCAACGGTCTGCTTTCCTCGAACTTGGGTACCCATATGTCTTTATAAAATATTCCAAGCCATTATTCACGTAGTCTCCTCCGTCAGGCTCAGGAGTCAATAGCGTTAAAGCTTTACTATATTTATCTGAAAAAGTTTTAACTCCAAATTGTTTTATTTCCCAACCATAGAAATCCGGTTTTGCATCGCCATTAGGAATTACTCCTAGCTCTGCTTCGAGTGTATATCCCCCTCCGTTCGGAGCTGAGTATGGCAAAGATTTCATATCAGAGTTCAACTTTTTCCCTTTGATATAACCCTTGAGATGGATACGCCTAAGCTCGTTAATCAAAAGCGTCCTCGAATCTAATGTTGGAGTAGAACTTGACTCAGACTCTAAAAATTCCATTACGGCGCTATCAGTAGACATCTGAGGATAAGCTTGAATTTCCGAAGCTGCCTTAGCATCGGGTACAACTAGATATGCGTAAACAATTCCCTCCTCGTTTTCTCCCATTATTAGATATCTGTTTTCAAAACGACCGCCCTTTTCTGGGTTCATCCATCCATTCATGCCAACCTGTGAGCCTTGGAGAAATCCTGATAGTCTCACCTCTGGATATTGAGGGTAGTAGATTAGTTTGGCATTAGGAGCCTCCAATCGATTTCCAAAAGAATCTAGCCATACAAAACTCAGCTCTTTTGTGTATTTGATCTTTTGTTTATTTGTCTTGTGCGAACGTGAGTCTGATGGAACAAGATTATTAATAGTAAGCCATTTAATTTCATTTAAATTACCAGACAAGTAAATTTGGTTTTTACTATTATCATTAGGCGCTAGAGCTTTAAAAACTATTTTTCTTACACCAATCTCTTTAAACATACTCAAAATAGTAGCTAAGCCTGTGCCAATAGCTTGGCGAGAATCGTATGAGTTTAGTTGTCCAGCCATAGAGAGCCTTTGTAATATCCTGTTAAAAGATTGAAGGCTCTATGGGCTCTTCATTTGTCATTTGTCGTCCTTTTGTTCCTGTTGTTCAGAAGCGGTTTCTTTAAGTCGCTTGTGATAATGAGCTCTAGCTCTCATCATTGCCGCTCCAAGACTTGAGGAGATTGTTATACCTTCTTTATATATTGGATCGTCCGCTTTTGCTGTTTTGATTATGACTTTGGCCATATATTTCTCCTTTTGTTGTTGAAATCAACCGCATCACTTTTCCCACCTTGCCGGAGTTGGCAGGTTGGAGAGGAACTCAATCCTTCTCTTGATGCTTATCTACTAAATAAGTTTTGCATAGAAAGCAGTAAACGAACAAGACCTATTTTCTTTTAATGGAGATAGTCATTATTGATCTTCCCCAAAGAGCGGGGCGGTAGTAGGGCAGTTTAGGAACACTTTTCTCCCAAGGTTGTGCTCAAGGAAGGTTGTTGTTTCGTGAAAATTTGCTGATCTGGGTCTATTTTAGTTAAGTTATTGATTTAATTGATTATTATTTACCCTAGTGCAAACAACCTTGCCAAGGTTGAGGTCGCGAGTTCGAACCTCGTTTCCCGCTCCAATTTAAGCGAGCTATGTCTTGAGATTTTTCGAGGATAAAACTCACTTCCTCTCAAAAATATTGACCTACATATCGTTTTTCATTTTGATAAAGTGATAGTCTCTCGCTTATTTTAGGGATCTCCCATTTTCTGCTTTCGCTAATTCTCACGGCTTTTTTCTGATGTGTTACTGCTTTGGAAAAATTTCCAATTGCTGCGTATGCAGCGGCTTTTGTCTCTTGTATTCTAATAGCATCATAATAGTTGCCTGAGTCAGACTTCATTAATTTCAAAGCTCTACCTCCATTTTCGGATTTAATGTTCTCTTGGGTTACGAGTTCCCATGCCAGCATTATCATTGAATAAAAGTCTCCATTCTTTGATGCATCCTCAAGGATTTGCTTTGCTTTGTCTCGGTTATTTAATCCTTGATCTTCGATCATTGATCGCGCGAGCAAATTCTGAGCTGGAGTATATCCCGATATTGCAGCAGCAGTAATCCACTTTAATCCGTTCTCTCGATCTACTGCGCACCCTCGACCTTGCAACATATTTTGGCCGAGTTTGAATTGAGCATTAGGCACTCCGCCCTGAGCAGATCTTATGAGCCATTCATTTTGAGTTTGGAATTCTACATCTATATTTTTTAATTCCTTCCTAAAGAATCTAAGAATGCCTAAGTAATCAGCATACTGGTATTGAGCAATAGGATCGTCATCTTGTGCTTTTTTTAGTATGCGATTAAGTTTATTTTTTAAATGTGACAGAGATGATGGTTTTGCCATCTTATAGGTGTATACAGATTGATATCCAAAAATTGGGCGACCATCATTAGTTTTGGAAAAAATTGTTTTTGCTATTGCGTTTAAAGCTGATTTTCTAAAGTCTCTATGAGTGGAATCCAATACTAGCACGTCTCTGGGATATCCGTTGGGGGAAATAGTGTGTTCTACCGGAACTATTCCGATGATCCCATTTGTTTGCATTACACGAGGGTATATAGGCACTCCCTGTGCTTTTGGTTTAATTGGAGGTGAGCAATCTTCATCGCTTAATAATGCAGGAAAGACATTTGAATGAATATTTTCTGTCTTATACTTTATGCTTAAGTCTCTATAAAGAGATGCAGCTTTTGTTTGTTCGGTTTCACTCAACTCCCTATAAATTGTTGCTTCTACACCTGCATTTTGTTCATCAAATTTGTTCTCATTAGAAATTTTTACTAGGACATATGCTTTCGCTTTATTCTTTTTAGTTCCATGCCCTAAATAGGTCATTACTCCGAGATTGAACAGCGAGCGATCATCTCCAATTTCGGCTAGCGCTTCAAATGAAGATATTGCTTTTTCATAATCTCCGGAGTCATAAATTTCGACTGCTCTATTAAAATCACCAAAGACGGAAAATGATGTGAAAATAGTTATAAGAAAAAATAGTTTGACCATGTAGGAGACCGTACTACGATCTCAAGATTTATTCCACTTTGATCTTCTCCAAAGCGCGGGCAAAAGTAGTGCGGTTTGCAAGTATTTGATCTTCCGTAAAAGACTTCATTATCATAGTAAAAATATTAAATAGAATTGAGGAGTAACAAAGATGTCCAAGGGCTACCTGATCGCACATATTAATATTCACGACAAGGAAGGTTTTGAGAAGTTTAGAGAAATGTCTCTTCCTATTATCTCTAAATATGAGGGAAAAGCATTAATTAGAAATCCAAGTCCTGATTTAAGAGAGGGTTCTAACTCTGGGTTAGTTATTGTTTTGGAATTTGCAAGTCTAGAGCATGCCAAACGTTTTTATGAATCTGAGGAGTACGCTGCAGCAAAAGAGATCAGAGAAAAAGCTTGTTCTACAGAGTTGATATTAGTAGAAGGCATCTAAAGATGCTAATACCGGAATTTTAAGTTTGATCCTCACGAAAGCGCGGGAGTATCATTTTAAGGTGATAATGATGTTGAAACATAGCATAGTGTTCGTCAGCCTGATGACATGTATATTTGCAATCGCGGGCGAGATTGATCCCAACAATTCGCTAATACAAAGATATCCATATAGCTCTAATCCCAACTCAGTAAATATCGTCGTAAAAGATAATATCGATATTAAAAGTGAAGTTACATCCGCAGGATCACTTGCCCTAGCTGATAATGTAGCCGAAACAAATGCTTTTTTAATAGATAAATTACTGGAAGCAAATTATGTGATTGTTGGAAAAGCTAACTTGTCGGAGTGGGCTAATTTCCGATCTACAAGTTCCGTTAGTGGTTGGTCGAGTTATGGAGGGCAAACGACGCATCCGTTGGATAAAGAATTTAATCCTTGCGGTTCAAGTTCAGGATCTGCTGTGGCAGTCGCATCTGGACTAGTGAATGTCAGCATTGGTACAGAGACAAATGGCTCAATCTCTTGCCCATCATCAATTAATGGCATTGTAGGATTCAAGCCAACTGTTGGATTAGTAAGTAGATCAGGCATAGTGCCAATTTCGTCATCACAGGATACCGCTGGGCCTATGGGACGCACTGTTAGTCAAATTGCGACCGTACTAGAGGCAATATCTGGTTTTGACTCTAATGATCCAGCAACACATAAAATACCTAAACATTTTGATTTTAATTTTCAGGAAGCCGCTTTGAAATCAGTGTTGGATGGACTGAGGTTTGGTTTATTGGATTCTAAAAACCAAAATGAAGAAGTTCAAAAATTCTATCAAAAAATTGAATCAGCAATAGAGTCCCTCGGTGGTAAGCTAGTTAAATTTGATGATCCAAGAGTCTATCCCAGCGACCACGAGTATTACGTTTTACTATACGAATTCAGAGAGGGTGTTGAGAAATATCTTGGAAATTCAGTTTCAAAAATGAAAACTCTCGAGGACGTCATCGCATTTAACAATGCCAATTCTGACAGGGTTATGCCACACTTTAATCAAGATATTTTATATTTATCGTCAAAGAGTAAAAACATGTTCCGTTACTGGTTCTCAAAATGGAAGCTAAGAAACTCTTATCGTGATACGTTAGATATTTTAGAACAAAATGAATTAAACGCATTTATCGGACTCACGCGTGGCCCAGCATGGCGGATAGACTATATCGGAGGTGATTCTGCGGCCATTGAAAAAATTACTCGATTTGGAAATGGAGGATATGCAGCCCACACGGGAATGCCTCATATAACAATTCCTTTTTTTACCTACAATAAATTCCCTGTCGGACTTTCGATAATTGGTGCTCGTTGGACTGACAAAGAGATAATTGGTTATGCATCCGCCCTTGAGAAAATTGCAGATTTTAACAACTAACAGGAGGTCAGATTAAATGAATAATTGGCAAAAAGTAATAAACGTGTGTTTAGCAATTTTTATAACTTTGTATATCTACAACATGGATAAATTTGAAAAGCAAATCGCTGATCTTTCAGCTCACATAGAAAATCTTCAAATAGAATTGGATTCTTTAACCAGTGATTAATCTTTGCCAAATCACATGGAACGAGGCGCAGTCAATTGATTATTTTCAGTCTAATTTCGTCCTAGGAGGTCTCTTTAACACAGCCTTTTCATCTACATCCATTCCCCAACCAGGCTTTTCAGTGAGAATTAGTTTTCCATCCTCGATTCTAAGCGGTTCGGTGAAGAATTCTCCGAGCCATGGAACCTCATCCACATCGAATTCCATGATCTCAAGATTAGGAGTTATTGCTGCAAAGTGCGCACTAATCTGCGTTGCAAGATAGCCCGTGAAATTATGGGGAGAAATATTTAGATCGAAGACATCTGCGACGTTAGCTATTTTTATCGATTCTAAAAGGCCATTCCAAGCGACATCAACGAGTGGAACATCGACAGATCTTTTTGAAAAGAAGGGCGCAAAGCTTTTTGCATTACAGAGCATTTCGCAACCTCCGATTGAAATAGGGGATTTTTCGCGGATGTCTCGGAGTATATCTGCATCAAAGACATCAACTTCCAGCCATCGAATACCTAGATGTTCTAACGCCCTCGAAATTCGAATGATACTGTCTGGTTTGAAATTTGAATTTAAATCGAGGATAAGATCTAGCTCGTCCCCAACACTCTCTCTTATAGCGGACATCTGATTTACGATATTTTTTAGCATCAATGGTGATAAATTTAGTTCAGGAGCTCCCGATTCGCTTCCAAAACAGGGGAAATAGCCTGTTCCGCCTGTCTCGTCAAAGCAATGTATTTTTGTCTTTAAAGCTGAATAACCGTGTTCAACAACGGATTTCGCATGAGCTGCCATCTGGCTAAGATCTTTTATTTCCTCTTTTTGATGAGTATCAAAACCTCTTTTGAGACGATATAGAGCAAAATGTGACCAATATAAGGGTATACATTTTCGTAATGGGCCGCCAAAAAGCTCATAGACTGGAATATTCAAGGATTTTGCTTTTATATCAATCAATGCATTTTGGATAGCACCAATAGCTTGCTGATTTAATCCAAAGGGAGATTGTCGGGTTGCAGTATAAAGATCATTCGTGATTCTTTCGATCTCCCGCGGGTCTCTTCCAATTAGGGGTTTCAATAAAGATTCAATAACTGCCGTTAGACCTTTGCGACGGAGAATCTCTGATATGCCGGTGTATTCTGACCAACCAATGATATCTTTATCA
Source organism: uncultured SAR92 cluster bacterium (assembly GCA_902604945.1). Classification (GTDB taxonomy): domain Bacteria; phylum Pseudomonadota; class Gammaproteobacteria; order Pseudomonadales; family Porticoccaceae; genus AAA300-D14. Next base: position 15,209 of record CACLAG010000013.1, read on the forward strand.
GTGATTATTTTAAGAAAAGAGAATGATCTTCCCGCATCGGCGTGCAAAGTATCAAAGGCAACTATCTTCATGAAAAACTCCTATGTACAATTCAAGATATATTTAGTGTGTATATTTTTATCTACCAGCTCTCAACAAAATTCCTTATATCAATTATATAGTAAATTTCCAAATTGAATGATCCACCAAAATTATGGGTATGATTGGCCGCTGAAGAGTTATTATGCAGTTGATTTTCTGATATTTTAAAAGCATAGTATTTACATAGTTAACTGGTACGTTTTATGAGTAAGCAAGTTGAGTTTACAGAAATGTCTAAGTCCACTCCTGAGGATTATGAAATAATAATGGATCATGCCAGGGAGTTTGTGAGCAAGTTACCAGATCGTATTCTAGCTCACCTGGATTTATTAAAGGGTGATACAGGCGGAATGGCGATTGATAGATATGAGCATTCTCTTCAATGCGCTACCAGAGCATATCGAGATGGGAAAGATGAAGAGTATGTCGTTTGCGCACTGTTGCATGATATTGGTGATTCAATCGCGTCTACCAATCATGCAGATTTGGCTGCAACTATCGTTGAACCTTTTGTTTCTGAGAAGAATCATTGGATTGTGAAGAATCATGGAATTTTTCAGGGGTATTATTTTTTTGACCATATTGGGTTAGATAAAAATATGAGGGATCGTTTTAAAGGGAACGAACACTTTGACGCATGTGCTGAGTTCTGCGAGAAATATGATCAAAATGCTTTCGATCCCGAATATGAGAATATGCCAATTGAAAAATTTGAGCCAATGGTCAGACGAGTTTTTGCGAAACCTAAAAAATCGATATATAAAAAAGAATCTTAATTAATCAAAGTAAGAAAAAGTCTCTCCACCTTTGACATTGAGCAAAGTCTCGTAAATTAATTTAATAACATTCTCGACATCGTCTTTATGAACCATCTCAACCGTAGTGTGCATGTACCGTAACGGCAAAGAAATCAAAGCGGACGGAACGCCACCATTGCTATAGGCGAATGCGTCGGTATCTGTTCCTGTGGCTCGAGAGAGCGCTGCTCGCTGGAATGGAATATTATTATCTTCAGCGGTTTCAGTAATTAAATCACGCAGTTTTTGTTGCACTGCTGGGGCATAGGCAATTACAGGGCCGCTCCCATTTTTTACTGCACCCTCTTTTTTCTGATCAATCATTGGAGTTGTTGTGTCATGAGTGACATCAGTTATTATTGCCATATTAGGTTTAATGGTCTGAGTTATCATTTCTGCACCACGAAGGCCTACCTCTTCCTGGACCGAGTTAGTAACGTATAGCCCAAAAGGAAGTGTCTTCTTATTTTCATATAATAATCGAGCAACCTCTGCAATCATGAAGCCTCCCATCCTATTATCGAGGGCTCGACAAACAAAATTTGATTCATTGAGCACATGGAATTCATCCGGATAGGTAATCACACAGCCAACATGCACACCTAGCTTCTCAACTGCTTCTTTCGTTTCGCATCCACAATCAATACAAATATTATCAGGTTTAGGCGCTTCTTCTTTTCCCTTATTTCGCGTATGAATTGCCGGCCATCCAAATACACCTTTTACAATGCCAGTTTTAGTATGAATATTTACTAATTTACTGGGAGCTATTTGATGATCACTGCCTCCATTACGCACAACGTAAATCAAACCTTTTTCAGAAATATAATTTACATACCAAGAAATCTCATCTGCATGACCTTCTATTACAACCTTATATTCAGCCTTGGGATTTATTATCGCAACCGCACTTCCGTAAGTATCAGTAATAAACTCATCGACATAAGGCTTTAAATAATCCATCCATATCTTTTGTCCAGTCCATTCATAACCTGTGGGCGAAGCATTATTTAAATACTTTTCCAGGAAAGACATTGATTTGTTATTTAGAATTGACGTTTTGGGCATAGTAAAGAATCTTTTGTAATGAAAAACTGCGTGTATTTAATTCAAGGCATAGTTTAGCTAACTGTATAAACTTAGCAAGCTGCAGGAAAACAATAATCAATATTAATGTGCGATAATTGATCCTACTTCGCGATCAACTTGTTCGCTATAAATATGTTGGGTTTTTTTAGGTATAGCTATAACATAGTCTATAGCTTTAAGGAGATTAAATATGGATCATGTCACTGTCTTGCTTGAAAACTTCGAAAAAATTATTAATGAAGATCAGATTTCAAATAGAGCGCAATTATTTTTAGAGGGTTTAAAACACAGCGGAAGACCAGAGGTTGTTGAGTTTGCTAAAAGTTCTAAATGCGAGGAAATGTTATCTTCTGCAAAAGCAAAAAACTATGACGAGCTAAAACGGATGTTAACAAAATAATCTTTATGATTAGGCGTTATTTTTATATTATTAGCGGGATTCTTTGTGGAGTTATATGTTTATTAAGCATTGGATGTGTTGTTCATCAAGACCAAGTTGATAAAGACTTTCTTACGCATGAGGGAGTTTTTTTAACCTCTGGAGATTCTTCCTATTGGGATAGAAAAGAGCAGCATGCTGCAATTAAGCATATTACGAGAAATCAGAATAGCCTATTAGCTACACGCCCTAATACTGGCAATAATAACCATAAGAATTAGTCTCTAATTTCTCTAATCAAATAGATCTGGAAAAATTTTCATTTTGTCCTCTTTTCACGTATTCATTAATAGAGGATTAGGAGTCACAGGTTGTGCAATTTTCGCTATCAAAACTATTAATACTGCCCCTTAGTATTGCCGGCATTGGATTTTTCTCTATTGGCATTAAAATCTATGCGCAGGACTGCGATCTGACTATTAAATCAAATAAGTGCCTGTCTACAGTAGGTCTTCTATCAATGGATACGGTCTCTGGAAGCTTTCTTCATGGAGTTATCACTCATGTTAGAGACGGTGATACGTTTGAGGTAAATGGTATTCCAATTCGCCTTGCAGCCCTAAATTGTCCAGAGAATAGTACTGCAGAGGGACGCTATGCGTCACGCATAGCAAAAGCTTATCAAGGAGCAGAAGTAAAATGTGAGCTTACTGGTGCGAGAACATATGATAGATTAGTAGGGTATTGTGAAATTCAGGATGTTGATTTTGGTAGGATGATGATGAGCAAGTCTTCGTGTAAATTATGGAAAAAATTTGATGTATGGGATCGTTACAAGGATGACATGAAATGACTAGTATCTTTAGAAATGGGATTATGTTGCTTTTTATTGGTGTTTTCCTTTTGACATGGTTTTTTCTAACAGTTGATTTTATTGGGAACTCGTTAATAAGAAATATAATTGGATTTATCATCATTAGCGGAACTATTACTTTAACCATGTGGTCAATAATAATTACGATTCGTGCAATCTCTAAGCTGATAAAAAGATAATGCAGAGCTCCTCAATGAGCAGCAATATTGCTAGTAGGCAAAAATTTGAAATTACTATTTGAAATTACTTTTTTAACTTTTACTTTTGCAATGTTTGCACTAGGTTTAAATTCTCTTATGGCCGGCGGCCGTGATCCGACTGCTTTAATACTGGGTGGGTTATGCCTAGGAATTTTCATTTATATTAGAAATAATAAATGAATATAAAGAATTAAATTAAAATATGCTCAATGCGAGACCGGCCGCCATATTATGCCCAAAGTCTTCGCATCTTTCACGCTCTTGTTCGATGTCCTTTGCTGATATTATTAAAGGTTCTGCAATCTTATTCAAAGGATAACCTTTCACAATTCTGTCAATCGAAGATACGGCTCCTAGTCCGTCATTTCCAGCACTGACAAAAATACAGTACGGGATGTTCAGTTGTTTGTCGTCGACTTGATAAAAAGTACGATCAAAGAAGTCCTTGAGAACGCCACTCATGTATCCAAAGTTCTCGGGAGTGCCAAATATAATTCCATCCGATGAGAGTAGGGTCTCTACATTGGCGTCTGATGCGAGAATCAAATCTACGGAGACATCAGCTTCTTTTTTAGACCCAGAGTAAACATAGTTTGCAAGCTTTGCTGTGGTATTACTCTGACTATGGTAAACGATCGATAGTTTTTTCATTAATTAATAGTAAGTTTTATATTGATTTCTAAAGTAAGTATACACCTCGAAATACTATTAAAGATGATGGTTTTTTGTAAACAGTGTATATTTGGATTGACTGAGATAGCTTACAGGTAAATGTTTTCATTATTAATTGACAAATATGCTTTAATATTCAGGCATAAATTATTGATATAATTTATTTTTTTCAGATTTTTTGGAGAAAGAACAATGGACTTGTCGCCAGCCGCTGAGGTCTATCTTAGATTACTTCGTTATGTACTCAGATACTGGTTCCCCTTTTTAGTGGGCATTTTTGGCCTCATCGTTCACTCGCTTGCGGAAATAGCTTTTATTGATCTTCTAAGGTACATGACCGATACGATTGCTATAGTGACAGAAACTACTGCCACCGGTGATCAGAGTTCGTCGGGTTTAATAGAAAGCTTCACGGTAATGATTTTTGGGGATTCAATTGCATCCATAAGATGGCTAGCTATTCCTTTGATGCTGATTCTTATCAGCGCTTTCCGTGGAATCGGTTATTTAATTGGTACTTATTGCTTGGCGGTGGTTTCCAATTACCTAGTTCACTCTTTGCGAGTACAACTTTTTAATAGCTATTTGTATTTGCCTTTTTCTTACTATGATAAAGCCATGTCTGGGAATTTAATTTCGACTGTAACATTCAATGTCCAGCAGGTAACAGAGGCAGGGACAAAAGCTTTAAAGACAGTGTTACAACAAGGTAGTCTAGTCATTGGTCTGCTTGTTTACCTTGTATACACCAACTGGATCCTCACGTTATTTTTTATTTGTGTCCTACCACTTATAGGCTTGATTGTTAGACGAGTCAGTCTTCGCTTTAGAAAAATAAGTAAAAATATTCAATCTGCGATGGGCGACGTGACTCATGTCACACAAGAAGCGGTTAATGGGTACACAGAAATTAGGATGTATGGTGCAACTGAGAATGAAAGAAATAAGATGTTGGATGCCAGTCATCATAATCGAAAGCAGAACATGAAAATGGCATTTACAAGTGCTTTAAGTAATCCATTGATAATATTTATCGTCTCGCTCGCATTTGCTGGGGTTACTGGATTTATGCTAAATCCTTTTATTTTAGATACTTTAACCGCTGGAAGTTTTATAGCATTCATTGTCGCCTCCGGGGTGCTAATCAAACCAATTAGGCAATTAACAGAGATAAATAGTGATATTCAAAGAGGGATAGCGGCAGCGGACTCAATATTTTCAATTGTAGACACGCCGTGTGAAGTTGATAAGGGTCTGCATAAACAAGAAGTTGTCGAGGGCGACATTGACTTTTGTGATGTTTCCTTTAGGTATGATTCAAGCGATAAAAAGGTTTTAAGTAATATAAGTCTTTCAGTGAAATCTGGAGAAACCATTGCATTAGTAGGCTCCTCAGGTAGTGGGAAAACCTCACTCGTTAATCTCATTCCAAGATTTTATGATTGCAGCGAGGGGAAAATACTGCTTGATGGTATCGATACAAAAAAGTTTATTTTAGAAAATCTCCGAACGCACATTTCACTTGTGAGTCAGAATGTCACTCTGTTTAATGATTCCGTATTGAATAATATTGCATTTGGTGAGTTAAAAAATAGAGAAAGGGATAGGGTTATTGGAGCCGCAAAGATAGCGAATGCTCATGATTTTATAATCGAACTGCCCAAAGGGTATGATACGGAAATTGGTGATGATGGTGTGCTTCTGTCAGGTGGCCAACGCCAAAGAATAGCAATAGCTAGAGCGATATTAAAAAATGCGCCAATTCTTATTCTTGATGAGGCAACTTCCGCATTGGATTCTGATTCTGAGAGACAGATCCAAAATGCCTTAGAGGAACTTATAAAAGATAGAACAAGTTTTGTCATAGCTCACCGTTTGAGCACGATCGAAAAAGCCGATCGGATTCTCGTTGTAGAGGAGGGTGAAATTGTTGAACAAGGAAGTCATAACGACCTCCTCGAAAAGGGAGGCAGATACGCAAGTCTATACAATAACGAATTTGAAGATATAAAGGTTAAATAGTGTTTTCCCTTGAAAAGCACTTTCTTGAGGCATGGCAGAGATCATCGGGGTGGCTATATTTATTTGTTCCTATAGCCGCCATTTTTTATGTACTTACTGTCACGAGAAAAACCTTACTCCAAAATTTGTATCAAGGCAGGAGCTATAAATTTCCAGTAGTCGTCGTTGGTAATCTTAACGTCGGTGGATCTGGGAAAACACCCACCGTGATTGCTCTTGCGAATGCCCTAAAAACAAAAGGTTTAAGGCCAGGTGTAGTTAGCAGAGGGTATGGCTCGTCTGCTCAAAAGTATCCTGTCATCGTCGATAAACATACTAAATATCAGGAGTGTGGTGATGAGCCCTTGCTGATACAAAGACGTTGTGCTTGCCCTGTTGTGGTCGATCCAGATCGGCCATCAGCTATACAAACCTTAATCAAGGATTTTAACTGCAATGTCATAATAAGCGATGATGGAATGCAACATTATAAAATGCATCGCGATGTTGAGATTGCTGTTTTTAATGAGCACATTAACCTAGGTAGCTTTTTGATGCTTCCCTCGGGGCCATTAAGAGAGCCGATAACGCGCCTGCGAGACGTTGATTATATTATTAGTTACGGCAAATTGCGGGAAGAGATTAAAAGTATGATCGATCCAGACAAAGACAATAGCATTTTTAAGGTGGAGCATCGATTATTAAGGCTTCGAAATATTGATTCTGGCGAAACTATCCATCCAAAAGACTGGAAGATGTCAAAGAAAGTGCATTTATTGGCTGGAATAGCTCACCCGGAAAAGATTTGTGCGACACTTGAAGAGTTTGGTTTTGTCGCGATAGTAAAATCTATTGGTGATCATAAAAAAATTACTGACAGTGATACTATGTTTAATGATGATTTGCCAATATTAATAACTGAAAAAGATGCAATAAAAATAGATAAACTAGATACTAATAAGATGTGGATTCTTGAGACCCACGTTGATTTAAATTCAGAGTTCATTAACAGCTTGCTTGGAAAGTTAAAGATCTCTGTGAATTAAAGATTTTAGAGTGCCGAAACTTCAGTGCTTAGAAATGACCTATAAAATTATTATACCTGCAAGATTTGGTTCAAGCCGATTGCCCGGAAAGCCTCTCTCCATTATTGGTGATAAACCAATGATCCAACATGTCTGGAATCGTGCGTCAGAGAGCGGCGCAGAAAGAATAATAGTTGCTACAGATGATCCACGTATACAACAAGTGTGTAAATATTTCGGAGCAGAGTGCCTTTTGACGCAAAAAGATCATCAGTCCGGTTCGGATAGAATTGTTGAGGTGTGTAAGAAACTAGATTTTAATGACAATGACATAATAGTGAATCTGCAAGGCGATGAGCCTTTCATGTCACCGGTACTAATAGATGAATTAGTTGCGAATAAAAAGAAATTCCCCTGTGTGGGTGTGGCTACAATGTGTAAGATAATTGAAGATATATCTATATTCGCTAATCCATCAGTGGTTAAAGTGGAATTCCATGATAATGGTATTGCCAAATTTTTCAGACGAGTTCATGAACCAATTCAGTCTGACAATGAGATTCTAGGGTACAAGCATCTTGGTATTTATGCTTACTCCGTTGGTATATTGAAGCAATTTATTGAATGGCCAGTTGCGCCTTTGGAAAAAAAAGAATCGCTTGAACAGTTAAGATTTCTTCATAATGGTATTGATATTCACGTTGGAGTGACGAACCATTCAACTGGTCTTGGAATTGATACAGAAGAAGATTTAATCGCTGCTAAAGATTTTGTAAATAAAATTAATCATGATTAAACAAAAAAAAATATCTGTCTTATTTGTATGTCTTGGAAATATATGCAGATCTCCGACGGCTCACGCCGTATTTCGAAAATGTGTCTCTGATAATGGCTTGTCAGATATTATAAATATTGATAGTGCTGGGACTGGAGATTGGCATATTGGGAGGCCTCCCGATCGGAGATCTAGCGAGAAAGCCAAAGAATTCGGCTATGATCTATCTGATCTAAGGGCAAGGTTAGTAGAGACAACTGATTTTGAAAATTTCAGTTATATTTTGGTAATGGATAGAAAAAATTTAGCTGATGTGAGGAAATTAGCGCCAAAGGATCATAAAGCGAAAATTGAATTGCTTCTTAATTATTCAGCCCAAAGTAGGTTAGATAATGTTTATGAGGTTCCAGATCCGTATTTTGGAGGAGAGGACGGATTCGATCATGTGCTGGACCTAATCGAAGATGCCACTTTAGGTTTTCTCGACTACTTGAAAGCTAATTATATTTCTGAGTTAGAATAATTATGAATTATGCAGAAAACTTCTGCCTCGGTCATTTGAATAGCTTTAATTTGCCTTGTTGCGCCGAATATTTTTGTTCAGTAGGCAGTATTGAAGAACTGCATGAGGCGGTCGAATTCGCAAAGAAAAAAAACCTTGCAATCCTTCCGTTAGGAGGGGGTACAAACGTCATATTACCCCCAATCTTAAAGGGTTTGGTTATCAGAATAGTTTTGAAAGGCAGGTCGATAACTCCTTATATCTCTGATCAACCTTGGAGAGAATTAACGTTGTGTGCTGGAGAGAATTGGCACGAGTCCGTCCTATACTCATTATCTAATAAATTGTTTGGTATGGAGAACCTCTCGCTTATTCCTGGATCTGTTGGCGCTGCTGTCATACAAAATATAGGTGCATATGGGACTGAATTAAGCGATTTCCTAGTCCGTTTGACGGCATTTGACCTTGATCAGGAGTCAATTGTTGAGATGTCTAGGAATGATTGTAAATTAGGTTACAGAGACAGTATTTTTAAAAATGAATATAAGGATAAATATATCATCTTAGACGTCACGTTCAAGCTAAATACTCTTCCAAAAATAGATATTTCTTACCCTGATTTAAGTGTCTATTTTTCTGCATCGAGTGAAATGCCATCAGCAGAAGAGGTTGCAGCTGCAGTCGCGGAGATTAGGACTAATAAATTACCAAGTATTTCTGAGCAGCCAAATGTTGGAAGTTTCTTTAAAAATCCTATTTTCTCAAAGAAAAAGTTCGAATCGTTATTGGATGAGGGGAATATCCTAAAAACTGCGCCCATGAAAGCAATTGATGACTCTCATATAAAAATTCCAGCTGCATGGTTGATAGAGAAATGTGGTTTCAAAGGTAAAAATTTTGGGGGTATAGGAGTGCATGGGATTCAGCCTCTTGTTCTAGTGAATAACTCTAAAGGTAGTAATCCACAAGGATTCTCAGATCTTATGACCGTTGTGGAAAATATAATAGATAGAGTTTATGAAAATTTTGCTATTACTTTAGAAATTGAGCCGAGGATCTATGAGGAATTAGGACATGCATGAAACTCGATTACTTCTTGAGAATGATAAGTATACATCAATCAAGTACTTTCCAAATTGGTTAACCTATCAGGAGGCCGATGATCTTCTAACTACATCAATTGAAAAAGTACCGTGGAGGCAGGACTTCATTCATATGATGGGTAAAAAAATTCCAATTCCTCGATTACAGAATTGGTATTGTGAAACAGGGGCCTCTTATACTTACTCTCGTATTAAGCTGTTGGCATTAGAGTTTCCATCTTGGATGGAAGATCTAAGGAGAAGGGTAGAGTTGAGCACTAGCGAGACTTTTAATGCGATTCTTGCTAATTATTATCGAGATGGTAAGGACAGTAATGATTGGCACTCCGATGACGAAAAAGAGCTTGGAGCTTATCCAGTAATAGCGAGTGTTAGTATCGGTGCGGAGCGCGTATTTCACCTTCGACATAAAGTGACAAAACAAAAAATTAAAATGAATTTACCTCACGGCTCACTATTGCTTATGGGAGCTGGTATACAGGAATATTGGCAGCACAAACTTTCAAAAACCTCATTACAAGTTGGGCCAAGGATTAACCTAACCCTGCGATATATGACATAAATTATGAGTATTAAATTTTCAAAGCTTGGTGATCGATTTACAGAAGATTCAGGTATTTCCAGTCTCATGCGCGATTTGGGAGAAGCATTGCAGAGCAATTCAAGCATGATATTTATGGGTGGAGGTAATCCTGCGCAGTTTGAAAGTGTAAATGCTATTTTCGCTCGCGAAATTGCAAATGTTACATCTAATAAGGAGCTATTTAACAAATATTTTGGCACCTATCAAAGTCCAGAAGGTCATGTTGAATTCCGGAAAGCTGTTTCCTTGATGTTAAGTGAGGAGCTGGATGCGGAAATTTCTATTGATAACATAGCAATCTCTAATGGGAGTCAATCAGCATTCTTCATTGTTTTCAATTTATTGGCGGGAAAGACGAGTGAGGGGAAACGGAGATCTATATTACTGCCAATGCTACCTGAATATATCGGATACACGGATATCGGGTTAGAGGATAATTTTTTTGTGTCTCAGCGACCAAAAATAAAACTATTGGACAATAGATTTTTTAAATATGAAGTTGATTTTGATAATCTAATTATTGGTGAAAATATAGCAGCTCTTTGTGTCTCAAGACCTACCAATCCTACGGGGAATATGCTCACGATAAAGGAGCTCCAAAAGCTTGATGTATTAGCCAAAGCAAGCAATATTCCATTGATTATTGATTGCGCTTATGGATTGCCTTTTCCAGGCGTCGTTTATGGCAAATTTAAGCAATATTTCAGTGAGAATACCATTCTTGTTTATAGCTTAGCCAAGCTTGGATTGCCGGGATGTCGAACAGGTATCATCGTAGGAAATCCTAAAATCATTGACGCATTTAATAATGCTAATGTTGCAATGAATCTTGCAACTAGCAGTGCTGGCCCTGCAGTTATGACTGAGATGATGAAGGATAATAAGCTACTTCCTCTATGTAAAGATAAGATCATGCCAAAATATAAAGTAAAACTTGATATGACCCTCAAATTAATTAATGAAATCTTTACAGATCTTAATTATCGAATACACGTCCCTGAGGGCGCATTTTTTATATGGTTTTGGTTTAAAGATTTGCCGATATCTTCAACAGCTCTTTATGAAAAGTTAAAAAAAGAAGGAGTCCTAGTTATTCCCGGAGATCATTTTTTTCCTGGAGTTAAAGAGGATTGGAGTCACTCAAAACAGTGTATACGGGTCTCGTATACGCAAGACGCCGAGTCAATCAGTAAAGGATTAAGGATTATCTATAGTGAGATTAAAAAACTATATTAATCAACGCTTTATAGAATAAAATTAATGTGTAATATTTCCTTCTATTCATTTTCTAAAGTATTTAATAACACCATAATCTTAGCAAGAGACTCTGCATATTCGTCACTAGGCTTGGAATCATTAGTTATACCACCGCCCCCCCAGCAATGTAGACTTGAATCACTGGCAAGTACAGTTCTTATAGCTATATTTAGATCTGTATTTTTATTCGAGCTTAGATAGCCACAGGAACCGCAATATAAACTTCGCCTTATAGGTTCTAACTCTTCTATTATCTCCATAGATCTTTTCTTCGGTGCTCCAGTTATTGATCCTCCTGGAAATGCATCTTTAATTAGGTCAATAATTGATTTGTTTGGTATTAGCTTACCAGTAACTGTACTGACGAGATGATGAACATTTGAGTATGACTCAATATCGAATAGTTTAGGTACTTTTACCGAAGATTTTTGACAGTTCTTACTCAAGTCATTTCTGAGTAAATCTACAATCATCAGATTTTCCGCGCGATCTTTATAGCTTGACGTCAGCAAGTTTAGATTTTCTTGATCTTCGATAATAGTTTTTCCTCGTTTAACTGTTCCTTTTATGGGTTTTGTTTCGATATCAATAGTGTCGTCTTCATTGCTCCAAAATGACTTTAGAAATCTTTCAGGTGAAATGCTTAAAACAGCCTTGTCCTCCCATGAAAAATAAAATGCATGAGGACTTGGTAATATGTTCCTGAGCCTAAGATAGGCTTGGTAATGATCTCCCTCGTATTCCGCACTGAAATGCTGGCTGATATTTGTTTGATAACAATCTCCATCCAAAATATATTCCTTAATGGATGAAATCATATTGAGATAATCACCCTCTGAAGTTGTTGCTTTGAAGTTTTCTCTAAGTTTGAAATCTGATTTTCGAATATCGCTCATTACTTTGTTTAAATATAAAGCTTCAATACTCTGTTTTAATCGTGCAGGGCAGTCCTCATGAAAGATTAATTTACTCTCCTTTAGCTTGTGATCGATCACTAAGGCCCACAAATATAACCCGAGTCGCATATCCGGGAAATCAATGATCTGATCAGATATATTAGCAATTGGAATTAATCGTCTACCTAAATCATACCCAAAAAACCCCATTAAACCGCCGGTGAAGATGACATCTTTATACTTATGATCGATGTTACCTAACTCGTCTAGTGACTTTCTTACAATATTAAAAGGATCTTCATATATTGGCGGCGATCTTTTACCATTCTGCTCAATAAATGTCTCGTTGCCATAAGTTTCAATGATTTTGATAGGATCACAGGACATTAGGTCATATCGTCCTTGGAGACTCATTGGTCTGCTGCTATCGAGCCAAACAGCATTAGAGAAACTCTTAATTAGAGCGAACATAAGTTCGGCGTTTTCAGTATAATCCAATTGTCTGATTGATATAGATTTCAAAAATTTTCCTGTTATTTAAAGCAATAAGGCTTGAGTGCTGATATTGAATGTTAACCACTGTTAAAATTATACAAGTCAAACACCTTAACTGAAATAAAATGATAAGTGAGAGAGATAAAAAAATGCTTGATATAAAAAGAGCAAATGAAAAGATTCATGCAGAGCAAATAGCAATCAATAACTGCAAAATGGCTTTCGAAACTGAAAACAAACAACTTGATTATGACCTTGTACTTATGGGTGTTTTGAATTTGTTTAAAAATGATCATTTTGGGTTTTACCTAATCGCGCAGCAAAATGAGGCGGTGTTGGCCTCATTAATGATTACTTACGAATGGTCTGATTGGAGAAATGCACTATTTTGGTGGATACAGTCCGTTTATGTCTTGCCAAGTCATAGAGAAAAAGGGATTTATAAAAAAATGTATGAGAGAGTATGGTCCATGTCGAGAAAGTCTGAGGTTCCAGTTTGTGGATTTAGATTATATGCTGAGAACAATAATACCAACGCTCATAAAGCTTATATCAAATGTGGCATGCAGAAGTGTAATTATGTAATGTTTGAAGAATCCTAGCTTATATTCTACCAATTCTCCCAAGAATATAAGGAACAGCTGTCTCCACACTTAATATTCTTTGACCTATGCTCACCCTCGTAAAATCTATTTCTTCAAATTTAGTAACTTCGTATTCGGAAAATCCGCCCTCAGGACCAATAACAATTGTCATGCTATTTTTTACTGACGCCGGACAGGGATTTTTCGCATTAGGATGAGCTATAAGTTTTTCTGTTGAACCCGCTATTACTGACAATTCATCCTCAACAAATGGCTTAAATAACCTACGCAAATGGATTTTAGGAAGAATCGTGTCAACTGATTGCTCAAGTCCAGAAACCAGAGCTTTATTAACATTTTCTTGAGCAAGAAGGGGCGTTTGCCAGTAGCTTTTTTCGACTTTAAAGCAATTTATGAGATAAATGCTTTTTATACCAGTGGAGGATATACATTTTAAAATACGTCTGAGAACTTTTGGTCTTGGCATCGCTAAAATGAGCTGAATTTCAGGATGTCTTGGTGCTTTGATCGAGCAATCAATTTCTATTGTAACTCTGCCGCTCGCCGTTGAGAGTATCTTTCCGCTGCCTATTTTTCCATTAATAATACCTACCCTTATTTTGTCTCCTTGTTGTAATTTAAGAATATTGAGTATATGCCATGATTTTGTTTCACAAATAACAGCTTGATTATTATTTATATCTGTGGGATCTATTAACAAAAGATTCATTGAATTTAGGAGGTTTTCTTGAGTTGCTTTATAATCATGTTAACAGAAATTAATAATTATTAGTTATCTGGGCATGGGCTCGTAGTTCAATGGATAGAATAGGGACCTCCTAAGTCTTAGATGCAGGTTCGATTCCTGCCGAGCCCACCAATTTAGTTACTAAATATACAATGTGATCTCTCTTTATTCATAAAAAGTAACAAGAGAGAACACTTTTCAAATCTATATGATGACTGATAATTACTTAGACATCGCTTTGTTTCCCATACCAGGCATGGTTTGCTTTCCATACTGCTCGACTCCTCTGCATGTGTTTGAACCAAGGTATCGGAGACTTGTGGACGAAGCATTAGAGAGAAACATGTTAGTTGGGATGTGCAACACGGTTAAGAAGATAAGCACAGCAAAAACGACAGAGTCGTTGGAAGACGCGCTTCAGACCAACCAATCGACTTATGAGCCTGCTAAGATTTTTGGTGCAGGATATTGCAAGTTGCTGGATAAAACTCCAGACGGAAGAATATATGTGAATATAGATTGTATTTACCGAGCTAAGTCTGAATTGGAAATACAGACACTCCCTTATACTATTATGCGGTGTAAAGAAGTCGTCGATACGCATGTAACAGATGAAACCACCACATTAGAGCTTCAGAGCAAAATAATAGACTTAGTGAGTCAGATGGTTTCAACAAAGTATCCTAAACAAAAATCTAAATTTGACATCAAAAAGTGGAGCTCTCTTCAGTACAATGTCTTTGCCTTTAAGATTTTTCAAATTCTTAAGTTAGATCCACCAATTATGCAAAGTCTATTAGAAACTACTAATCCCCAACAGCGATTGTTGAAAGTTTATAGTTATTTGACTAAAACGGTATCGTGAATAATGAGTGATTTGGATAGGAGTTATCGACGCTTGCTACCGCTCCTGACCGGATCTAATTTCAGAGATTTTGGGGATTACCGAGTACCAGATAGACGCAGGTTAGTTCGAGGTCACTTATTTCGATCGGCTTCGTTATACTCGATAACAGATTCTTGCGATATCGAATACCTTAAAAGATTTAGTTTTAAGACTGTAATTGATCTTAGATCCAATGAAGAACGTGATCTGCAACCTGACACATGGGTTCATGCTGATGATTCTGTAAACTATTTATATCATCCGTATGAATTTAAATCGATGTTAGAAATTGTTCCTAAAATTATTCGAGAGGAAAAAGCAGATGAGGATGAAAGTTTGCGTTTTATCTGTGCGTATTACAGAAATTTAAGTGAATTTCTTCTCCCACAACTTAAACTTTCTATCAATGCGCTCTTAAATAAAAGGACTCCGATAATCATTCATTGTTCGGGAGGGCAAGACAGAACGGGTTTGTTTGTAGGTATTTTGCACAAACTTTTAGGTGTCTGTGATGAGTTAATTTATGAAGATTATGGTTTATCAACCGATTTTAGGAAGCCGATAACGGAACTTAGCGATACAAATTTCGAAAGGTACCGTCATAAAAATGCATGGGCTAAATTTATGCTGGAAAATGAGGGTAATAAACCAAGAGAGCATGGAAACCCTTTAAGAACCAAGTCAAAAGTGCCATTTTTGAAATTTGCCTTTGATGCGCTTGATAAAAATCACGGCTCTGTAGAAGACTACGTAAAGTCAAGGCTTATTTTGACTGATGTTGATATAAACTTTCTTTGCGAACAATATACCGAAAAAAATAATTACTAAGCGAAATCCTTGATCCGCCTAACTGGTCTCGTCAACGTAAGTCCAAACGCTGTCTGCAGTGAACACAACAGATGCCACATGCTGAAATGCATTCCAATTATCGATCATGCTGAGAATGTGTCTGCCATCGTCCTTCTTATACAGATGGTAAGTTTGTCCAACTCTTGGGACAAAATTATAGGTTGAATTATACACAAGGTCATTGAGCTCTGTCAGGTCTCGTAGTGATTGGAACTCCTTGTTTAGTAGTTCGACAGCATTCTCAAAATAATTTCTTGCTATCGTACCCCGCTCAGATTGAAAAAGTTTCAGGTCGGGTAAAGTAATTGCTGGGGCAGAAGATGACGTCCCATAGGGAAGAAGCGCTTTATTTTGTCCATCATCATCTTTATTCATTATTTGCAGTTACGCTCACAGTTAGATTTTCGGATCAGGTTATAGTTTATAACTGTAGGATCTAAAAAGGAGGCATTTATTTAGTTCGGTTATAAAATGAACAGATCATGAAGCCTATAAAGATATTTTTCATTTAGATGCCACACCTGACATCCCAGATATTTTATTCATAATAAGAGAACTAATTCTCCATTCGTTTTTAAATGGTCTGAGAAGATGGAAAACCGTGTACTGATTGAGTTCCTTGTGATCTTTACAAAACCGTGAGAAATTAAACCTTATCAGAGCCAACTCATCGCTCTCGTATTGACTTTCAATCCAGTTGATTTGTGTATAACTCCATCCACTATTAAGAATCTCTTTGAAGTCGACCGCGTCACTATATTTTTCATACATTTTTGTTTCACCTCCAATCATAAAGATACATGGAGAACACCAGATCTGATTCAGTAATTTTCCATCCATAGCGTTGAAAGCTGAAATAAATCTTTCGACTGTTTGTTGAGGAGTTAAAGAAAGATCAGTATTCATAGATTGCGCTCGAATTCATATTAAGACGGATTGACTACCTTACATAACTTATGAAACCAATGAATGGCGGTGGGATAGGGATTCGAACCCTAGATAGGCTATTAACCTATGCCAGTTTTCAAGACTGGTGCATTCAACCGCTCTGCCATCCCACCGTTTTTTAATTATACATTGCAACCTATACCACTCAAAATAAAGTATTAACGATACTTAAAAAAGTTACATTTATTATGTGTTGCTCGCGTCTTCCTTTGGTTTAGATTTTGGTTTTGACTTTGACTTTAACTTGGACTTTGGCTTTGGTTCCGTTTTTAGTTTTGCCTTTGCCTTTGCCTTTGCCTTTGCCTTTGGTTTGGAATTATTGATTTCTTTATCTTTGCCTGCAGAATCCTCTTTTTGAACTGCAGGTTTAGGACTAGTAGACTGTGAAGAGGGCTCCTTTCTTGGGTCATTCGCAGCTCTTTTAATTGGCTTTTTCTTTGGAGTTACTATTTCTGCGGCTGGTTGAGCCACACCAACATCCAGTGCTATTGTTTCTGTCTTTACCTCAACTTTGCTTGACTCGCTGGATTTTACTCTTGGATCATTTTTCGCTCTTGGTGAATTTGATCTAGAATCCCTTGGTGGTTTCTTTGGTGCGACTCCCTCGCCATCTTTATTTGTCTCCGTTTGATGCTTTTTTACAGTTTTAGGTTTATCTTTTGCCACCTCATCCTTTGAGGTACTAGCTTCAGCAACCGTGATATTTGGCACATCTTTCACTACCCCAGTTGTCTGTGATTTATTGGCCATAATTGTTTTTTTGCGCCTTGGCCCGCGCCTTTTATTGTCTGGACGTCGTTTTATATTATCTGCACCTTGATTCTTGGAAGAAGAATCGTTTTTCTGAGTCATATTCTCGTCAGTAACCTTTTCAGCCTTATCTAATATCTCTGATGTTTTTATATTTTTATCGGATCTCTTTCGGTTACTTTTTGGTCGCCGCTGCTGATTACGAGGTTTAGAATATTTGCTTTTCTTATTTGTATCCTGGGTAGACTTATCCTCATTAGCTCGGAGTTGTTCAGGTTCGGACGATCCAAAGACTGAGGTCCAGAGCCTCTTGACGATTCCAGGCGACGCATCGTGCGAGATTTTCTTTGGTTTACTGGTTGGTGCAGGAGTACTTGGTATTATTGTCTTCACCGCTGGTTTTGGAAGATCACCAAAACCTTCCTCTTCAACATCTGTCTCATCAACATTTGAAGTCAAATTCTCTAGTAATTCATGACTGAATTCTGATTTTTCATCATCCTGAACCCGGATCCTACTTAAATTAAAGTGCGGCGTGTCCATATTTACATCAGGGAGAATTGTGACTTCAATTTTATTGCGTCTTTCTATCTCTGATATTTCATCCCTTTTTTCATTCAGCAGAAAGGTTGCAACTGGAACAGGAACAACAACCCGAATCTCCCGGCTTGATTCCTTCTGAGCTTCGTCCTCAATCAGCCTGAGGATGGATAGCGCCAATGATCTGGTGCCTCTAATGGTTCCTTGTCCCATGCACCGTGGACATGTTCGTGACATTGTCTCCTCGAGAGATGGACGTAATCTTTGCCTTGACATTTCTAGCAAACCAAAGCGTGAAATTCTTCCTACCTGAACTCTTGCTCTATCAATCTCAAGAGCTTCTCTCATCTTTATTTCTACTTCTCTTTGATGCTTTGTGTTAAGCATGTCTATAAAGTCAATAACAATTAATCCACCAACGTCCCTGAGTCTAAGTTGACGCGCAATTTCTTCTGCCGCTTGTTTGTTTGTGTTGAATGCAGTTTCTTCAATATCGCCACCTTTTGTTGATCTGGAGGAATTTATATCAATCGATACAAGCGCTTCGGTAATATCAATTACGATTGAACCACCCGCAGCTAATTTGACTTCTCTTTGGAACGCTGTCTCAATTTGAGCTTCGATTTGATATCGATTAAAAAGAGGAATTTCCTCATTGTAATATTTCACTTTGCTTTTAAAGTCGGGCATCACTGTTCCGATAAAAGCAGATGCGAGCGCATATGCTTCTTCATTATCCACTATGACTTCACCGACATCTTGTCGCAAATAATCTCTGATAGCTCTGACGATTACATTACTTTCTTGAAACAGAAATTGTGGAGCTGATGCTTTTTTTGACTCTTCAGTTATTGTCTCCCAAAGTTGCGTTAAATAGTTGCAATCCCACTGGAGCTCTTCTGTACCTCTTCCAATCCCGGCCGTCCTCACAATAGCGCCCATACCTTTTGGAGTCGATAGGCCTTTCATAGCCTCTCTCAATTCAGCTCTTTCCTCTCCTTCAATTCTCCTTGAAATTCCACCGGCGCGAGGATTATTAGGCATTAAAACTAAATAGCGGCCAGCTAAGCTGATAAATGTTGTTAAGGCGGCTCCTTTATTTCCTCTTTCTTCTTTCTCAACTTGGACAATAACCTCCTGTCCTTCGACCATTACCTCTTGAATTTTGATACGAGAAGATGGCGCAGCTCCTTTTTTAAAGTAAGTTCTAGAGATTTCTTTCATAGGAAGAAAGCCATGTCTTTCCGCACCATAATCAACAAAAGCTGCCTCTAGGCTTGGCTCTATCCGACTAATTTTACCTTTATAGATATTTGATTTAACTTGTTGTCTAGTTCTGTTCTCGATGTCCAGATCATATAAATTCTGTCCGTCGACCATCGCTACGCGAACTTCTTCGGAGTGAGACGCGTTTATAAGCATACGTTTCATATTTTACCTTTTTATAAAAGGCGAGATCAGAAAGGGGGAGTAGAAAAGGAGGCGCTATGTAACAGAGCATTTCTGGTCTATTACTGAATATGGAATATGGACCTATGCCAATATTTCCAAAGAGACACTTTTTCGTGTTGGTAAAAATCTTAAGTGCAAGCTCGTAACTTGTTCTTCAATTACTTTAACGCTTCGCTTACAGATTTCACCAGCTCCTAGCTATGCCAAGAGTCGTATACCTTTCCTATAATCCTGTTATTCCCAGGATGATTTAAAAACCTTTTTTGCTGATCTCGCTCAGCTAATTTTGATGCTCGCTTCATGTAGAGCAAACATCTCGAATTCTCATAGATTTAGATCATCTTGACCTAAATAACATTTGTAACCTTGGCTAGTATAACAACAAAATGAATAAACAATAAACTTAGTGGGGACGATGTTTAAATTCGTTCGCTGAGGTTACAATAAATTGCACATCATGTTAGGAGTCATAAAATTGTGGCAAACATCGATTTTACTGAGGTAGTGCTCGTTAAAGTGAGTAATCATTATGTGGGCCAGCGTTTAGACAATTTTCTTATTCGACA
>CACLAG010000014.1:0-33061 GCA_902604945.1 uncultured SAR92 cluster bacterium
CTGGTATAAAGTTACTGATGGAGAAAATGAATATTACGTCTCTTGATAAAATTAAACTGGCAGGCGCATTTGGAAGTCATATAAGTGTAAAGCATGCAATGATTCTTGGCTTAATTCCTGACTGCGATTTAAAAAATGTATCATCGATTGGTAACGCCGCCGAAACAGGCGCACGCATTGCTTTGTTAAATCAGAGTGACCGCAGAGCAATAGAGGATGTCGTTTTAAAAATTGAAAAAATAGAAACTGCTACTGCAGAAAAATTTCAGGAGCATTTTGTTGATGCAATGGCCTTTCCAAACAAAGTGGACAGTTTTCCTTTGCTATTTGATTTCGTAGATCGTCCCGCTGAAAAAGTTATGAAAAAATTGAGCAGGACGCGTGGTAGGAGAAATTAATTCGTAGTGATCAAAGTGGTCTTAAACAGGTTTTAAATTATGAATACAGCACCTCCAATGCATTTTTCTTTCTTGATGATGCCAGAGTATACGTTAAGTGCATTTTCTAATGCAGTAGGTATTCTGCGTATGGCGAATAGACTTAGCGGGAGAAATTTATACTCATGGAGTCTTCATAGCCTTGATGGAGAATCAGTTAAATCGAGTGCTGATCTTGAACTCGCAATTGAGGGAAGCATTGATGATACTAAGAATGCAAATATTCTTATGGTTTGTGGCGGTTATTCTGTAAAAGACTATTGCACAAAAGAATTAACTGAGGGCTTGAAAAAATGCTCGAAAAGAAAAATACCAATGGGCGGAATATGCACTGGCAGTTATGCCTTAGCATCAGCAGGTCTCCTAGATGGATATAAATGCACTATCCATTGGGAGAATATAGCTTCTTTTAGGGAGGAATACCCGTCATTAGATATATCTTCGGGGCTCTTTGTAATTGATCGTGACAGATACACATGCTCGGGAGGGATAAGCTCAATTGATTTATTCTTAAATTTAGTTGCAACAATCCATGGTCATCAATTAGTCCAGCAAATATCTGAACAGTTTACATGTGATAGGGTTCGAACAGAAAACGACACACAAAGAACTCCATTAAAATATCTTATTGGATCAAGCCAGCCTAAATTAGTTGATGCAGTGGACTTAATGGAGAGTAATTTAGAAGAACCTTTGACATTAAACGAAGTGGCGGATTACGTTGGAATATCACGACGCCAGCTAGAACGATTATTCAAAAAGAATCTTAATTGCACTCCATCTCGTTATTATTTGGAGCTTCGGTTGTCTCGTGCGAGGCTTTTGCTACTGCAAACATCTGTTCCTGTTATTGATGTTGCTATAAGTTGTGGTTTTACGACCGCTCCTCACTTTAGTAAATGTTATAGCGACTTCTTTGGAAGGCCGCCCAGCAATGAACGCAGAAAAACTGACTTAAAGGCCTTAAATGCTGACTATTATTCTGATCAAGTAATTTTGAAATTATAAACGGAAAAATGAAAATGAAAGAGATTGCGGTAAGATAAATTATGGAGAAATACTCTGCATTCAAGTTGCTCAAGCATTCTTTTTCTCATCATGAAAATTGGAAAAGGGTTTGGAGATCAGTACTTCCAAAGAAGAGTTATGATGTTGTTGTGGTCGGTGGCGGAGGTCATGGTCTAGCAACGGCATACTATCTTGCTAAAAATCATGGTATCAAGAATATTGCTGTCCTTGAGAAGGGATTTTTAGGTGGTGGGAATACAGCACGAAATACAACGATCATTCGCTCTAATTATCTTTGGGATGAAGCGGCGCAACTTTATGAATTGTCCTTGAAGCTTTGGGAAGGATTAAGTCGAGATTTAAACTATAACGTAATGTTTAGTCAAAGAGGCGTGCTTAATCTGGGTCACAGCCTCCAAGACATGAGAGACATTGAGAGGCGAGTGAATGCTAATAGATTGAATGGTATTGATGGCCATGTTGTTTCCCCAGATGATATTAAGAAGATTGCTCCATTGATAAATATATCAAAAGATGTTCGCTATCCCATCCTTGGTGCATCTTATCAGCCGAGAGCAGGCACTGCCCGTCATGATGCAGTGGCATGGGGATATGCGAGAGCCGCTGACGCATTGGGTGTTGATATCTTGCAACATACTCCAGTTACCGGTATCAATTGTTCAGAAGGTAAAATTAAAAGCGTACAAACCAATCATGGAGAGATATTTGCAAAAAAGGTCGCCTGTGTAGTTGCTGGCAATTCGGGAGTGCTAGCGTCAATGGCGGGTTTTAAATTACCTATTGAGAGTAGGCCTCTACAGGCGCTTGTATCAGAACCTTTAAAACCATGCTTGGACACTGTTGTTATGTCGAATGCGGTCCATGGATATGTAAGTCAATCAAATAAAGGGGATTTAGTCATCGGTGCAGGTGTTGATAGTTACAATGGATATGGTCAGAGGGGTTCTTTCCATATTATTGAGCACACGCTACAAGCAATATGTGAATTATTCCCCTCCTTTAGTAGAGTCCAAATGAACAGACAATGGGGTGGAGTGGTGGATACAACACCAGACGCATGTCCAATTATTGGTTTGACGCCTATTAAAAATCTTTACATGAATTGTGGTTGGGGAACTGGTGGCTTCAAAGCAACTCCCGGATCTGGATACGTTTTTGCTGATACTGTAGCGAATGGCACACCGCACAAACTTGCGGCTCCATTTAGTATCGAGCGATTTTACACTGGTGCTTTAATCGACGAGCATGGAGCGGCCGGAGTAGCGCACTGATTTTGAAAGAGGTCTAAAGATACTATGTTATTGATATATTGCCCATATTGTAAACAGTATAGAGATGAGGAGGAGTTTTCTTATGCAGGAGAAGCGCATATTAAAAGACCTCAGAATCCATTAGCTATGTCAGATGAGTCCTGGGGTAATTATCTTTTCTTTCGAAAAAATCCATCAGATGTCCATCATGAGATGTGGAATCATTCCAGTGGATGTAGACAATTTTTTAATGTTACAAGAGACATGGTCACATACGAAATTAAAGAGACATATTGTATTTCTGAATCTCCAAAAATTGAGAAATATAAAAAATGAGTGGATGCAACATAAACAGATTGAAGCCTTTAAATGTTGCTGGAGAGTCGACAGTCATTAATTTCAAGTTTAATAATAAAAAGTATAGGGGCTACAAAGGAGACACACTCGCTTCCGCATTAATTGCCAATAAAGTCGATGTCGTTGGCAGGAGTTTTAAGTTTTCAAGACCCAGAGGTATTGTTGGTCATTGGTCAGAGGAACCTAACGCAATTGTGCAAGTGGGATCTGGTGCAGGAACAGTCCCAAATCTCAAAGCAACACAAGTAGAGCTTTATGAGGGGCTCGAGGCAAAAAGTGTGAATGGATGGCCAACTGTCAACTTTGATTTCATGAGTTTAGTTGGAGTTTTTGAGAAATTAATGCCTCCAGGTTTTTACTACAAGACATTTATGTATCCTGGTAGATTTTGGATGCTTTATGAAAAGTATATTAGAAAGGCTGCGGGGTTAGGGAAGGCACCCGTAGATAGTGATCCTGATTATTATGACAAAGAGAATCATCATTGTGACATATTGGTAGTTGGATCTGGTCCCTCTGGAATGATTGCTGCTCTGGAGGCAGGGCTCGCTGGAGCAGACGTAATTATAGCTGATGACCAGTCTGAGATGGGTGGTTCTCTTCTTTACTCGAATCACTACCTTGAGGGGAAAAGTGGCTTCAATTGGGCCAAGTTATTGGAAAATAAAATTTCCAGTTTAAAGAATGTGACGGTAATAAATCGGTGTACCGTCTTCGGATATTATGATCATAACTTTTTAACAATGATTGAGCGTTGTAATGACCACATTTCTGTTACATCGAAATTTGGTCCGCGTCAAAAACTTCATAGAGTCAGGGCTAAAAGAGTTATTTTAGCGACAGGAGCTTTTGAAAGACCATTGGTTTTTGCTAATAACGATATTCCAGGAGTTATGATCGCATCCTCGGTCTCAGCCTATATTAATAGGTATAAAGTGCTTCCTGGTAAAAGTTTAGTGTTGTGTACCAATAATGATTATGCCTATAAAACAGCTATCGACTGGAAATCTGAAGGTAATAATCGGATTACGATTGTTGATACTCGCAGAGCAGTTAAGTCTGAACTTATAAATCAAGCAAAGGCTCTGGGGATAAAAATAATTTATGGACACGGTGTGACAGAGGCGAAGGGTAAGAAGAGAGTTCAGGCCGCTTTGATATCTCCTTTAAGCGCTAATGGTAGTGAACTAATCGGTGGATCTACTGAGATAGTTTGCGATGTTATTGCAACCTCAGGAGGATGGAGCGCGGCTGTTCACTTGAACTCTCAAACTGGTGTGAAACCGGTTTGGGATAGGAATCTCATTAGTTTTACACCGGGTAAAACAAATGAAACACAAGTATCTATCGGAGCATGTAATGGCTCTTTTAATCTAATTGATTGCATCCAGGAGGGCAGTGAAGCTGGAGCGCTCATGAGCAAGAATTTAGGCTTTGGTAAGGGAAAACCAAAAGAAAAAATTGTCATAGATAAGTCTGAGAATGAGCACCCAACCCAACCGATTTTCTGTATTCCTCATCAAAAACCCTCTATCAAAGGACTCAAACAATTCGTAGATCAACAGCTTGATGTTACGGCTGGGAGCATTGAGTTGGCTGCTAAAGAGGGTTTTGAGTCAGTTGAGCATGTGAAAAGATACACTGCATTGGGTTTTGGAACAGATCAGGGAAAGCTTGGAAATGTTAATGGTATGGCCATACTTGCCAATGCTCTCAATAAAAGTATAGAGGAAACTGGAACAACTATGTTTAGGCCGGCTTATACACCTACCACTTTTGGTGCAATTGCAGGGAGAGAGGTGAAGGTACTATTTGATCCTATTAGATACACACCGATGCACGAATGGCACAAGAAACACACCAAAGAATTTGAGAATGTCGGGCAATGGAAGCGACCTTGGTATTTTCCAAAGGTATCTGAGGGTATCGAGCAAGCAGTTGCTCGAGAGTGTCTCGCTGTGAGAAATAAAGTTGGAATATTAGATGCTAGCACGCTTGGTAAAATAGATGTGAAGGGAAAAGACGCCCTAGAATTTCTTAATCGAGTTTATACAAATGATTTTACCTCTCTCGCTCCTGGTAGATGTCGTTATGGACTAATGCTGAAAGAGGATGGAATGATTTTTGACGATGGAGTTTGTGCGTGTATTGACAAGAATCACTATCTAATCCACACAACGACGGGCGGTGCTGCAAATGTTCTATCCTGGCTAGAAATGTGGAAACAGACGGAATGGCCAGAATTAGAGGTATTTCTAACTCCTGTAACTGATGTCTGGGCCACTGCAACAATTTCTGGTCCGGAATCAAGAAAAGTGATTTCAAAGATATGCAGTGATGTTGATTTTAGTGATGATAATTTCAAATTTATGCACTTGAAGCACGGAACGGTGGCAGGCATAGAAGCGAGAATTTTTAGGATCAGCTTCACAGGGGAATTATCCTTTGAGATCAATGTGCCCTCGCGTTATGGGCTTTATATTTGGAGTAAATTAATTGATGCGGGTGATGAATTTGGTATTACACCATACGGAACTGAGGCCATGCATGTTCTTAGAGCCGAAAAGGGTTTTATTATTGTTGGCCAAGATACGGACGGCTCCATGTCACCGTCAGATATGGGTTTAAGTTGGATTGTTAAAGAGGGTAAAAATTTTAGCTTTTTAGGAGAGAGATCTTTGCATAGAAGTGATCTTTTGCGGAGTGATCGAAAACAATTTGTGGGATTACTTTCTAATGATAGTAAAACTCATGTTCCCGAGGGTTCCCAAATCGTTACCTCAAAGAAAAAAAAATTTCCCATGAAAATGGAGGGTCATGTTACCTCTAGCTATGCGCACGGTAGTTTAGGATACCCAATTGCCCTAGCGGTGGTTGAAAATGGCCATCAGCGCCTTGGTGAGACTGTGTTCTCTCCGCAAGCTGATGGTTCTTTTATCGATCTAAAGATAGTGAGTCCAGTTTTCTATGATTCGAAGGGAGAACGTTCGAATGTATGAATTCACTGAATCAATCTCAGCAATTAGAAACCGTGAAGGGGAGATAAAACGATTGAATAGTGTTTCGCAAGTTGGGATAAATGTAAGAGAAATTTCAGGTTCAAATAAAATAAATATTCAGAGTCATTTAAGTGCTGAAACATTATTTAAAAGTCCAGAAAAGTCATCATCTTTTGATATTGAAGGACAATGTCATTACTTTAATTTTTCTTTTGGTCGGGTTTTTTGGTTAGGACCGCATGAATGGCTTATTTCCACAAATAATGATCCTAGAGAAATAGCGGCCTATTATAATGACAATTTTTCTAATGATATCGCTTTAAGTGATGTTACTGATGGATATTGTGAGTTAAGCCTTGAGGGAGAATCGCTGCTTAAAATTCTGAAGCAAGCTATGACATGTGATTTGAAAGATTTTAATTTGGAAGAAGACACAGAATCAAACCAATGTGTGCAAACAAATTTTGCAAAAATGCCAGTAGTATTTTGGAAAAATTCAAAATTATCAGTCAACCTTTTGGTTAGAAGAAGTTACGCAGATTACCTAATTGATTGGTTGCTTGAGATTGGCTCTGAGGATGGATGTGAAATATTAAGTTAGTTACCTTAGTTTCACTGTTTTTGATACCATTGTGTAACGAATATTATTTCTAGGACTTGCCAATGAAAACTCGAATTGAGCGCGATAGTATGGGAGAGCTTAAGGTTCTCGAATCAGCTCTCTATGGTGCCCAGACTCAGAGAGCGATTAATAATTTTCCAATTAGTGGGAAAAAGATGCCTAGAGCATTTATTGAGGCACTCATTCAAGCTAAAGCCGCTGCAGCGAGTGCCAACAAGTCTCTCGGACTTGTTTCTTGTGAAGTTTCCGACGCGATAATAGTGTCCTCAGCTGAATTATTGGCTGATGAAAATTTCATGGAACATTTCCCTGTTGATGTATATCAGACTGGTTCAGGCACCAGTTCCAATATGAATGCGAATGAGGTAATAGCGAACCTAGCGTCAAAAAAGTTGGGGATGGAGGTTAGTGCAAATGATCATGTCAATTATGGGCAGAGCAGCAACGATATAATCCCAACTTGTATTCATATAAGTTCTATTTCGGAGATTAAAGATAAGTTAATGCCAGCTTTGAGTCACTTGAGAGATACGATATCTCAAAAGGCTGAGGACACTAGGACTTTCGTGAAAACGGGTCGAACTCATCTTATGGATGCAATGCCTATTCGATTTGATCAATGCCTCTCTGCTTGGGCTACTCAAATTGATCAGGACATATCGCTGATCGAGTCAATAATTCCAAAGTTAAGTATGCTTGCACAAGGAGGCACAGCTGTTGGAACAGGAATCAATGCGCATCCTGATTTTTGTATAAAATTTTGTGAAGAAATTAGTAGTGTAATAGGCCATAATTTTCAATCGAGTGACAATTTTTTTACGCATATCGCGACTCAAGATACTATTGTTGCTTTATCTGGACAATTAAAAACGCTTGCGGTTTCAGTAATGAAAATCTCGAATGACCTCAGATGGATGAACTCTGGCCCCCTAGCAGGTTTAGGAGAAATCGAGTTAGAGGCATTGCAGCCAGGTTCATCGATTATGCCTGGTAAAGTAAATCCTGTTATTCCAGAGGCAGCAGCTATGGTTTGTGCTCAAGTAATTGGTAATGATACGGCGGTTACAATTGGTGGTCAGTCGGGGAGTTTTGAACTGAATGTAATGCTGCCAATGATTTGTGAAAATATCTTGTCAAGTATAGATATTCTTGCAAATGTAGTAACCCTTCTGGCAGATAAAGCAATCAAAACTTTTATTGTTAACGAAAGTCAGATATCCAAAGCCTTGAGTCGAAATCCTATTCTTGTTACAGCCTTAAACCCAATCATTGGTTACCTTAAAGCCGCGGAGATTGCGAAAAAGGCATACCGAGAAGGATTACCAGTTCTAGATGTAGCAGAACGAGAAACAGATCTCTCCAGAGCTGAACTTGAAGCTTTATTAGATCCAAAAAAACTCACTGAGGGTGGACTTTCATAGTTTAATAAATAGGAACAATGCATGGAAAATTTGTCAGGTAAAACACTTTTTATATCTGGTGCAAGCAGAGGTATTGGATTAGCCATAGCTAAAAGAGCTGCGAGAGATGGAGCAAATATAGTCATTGCTGCAAAAACCAAAGAGCCTCATCCAAGGTTACCCGGCACAATATATACTGCTGCAGAAGAAATAGAGTCTTCAGGAGGGAAAGCACTTCCGTTGATTGTGGACGTGCGATTTGAGGATCAGGTGGAGGCAGCGATAGAAGCCACAATCTCAAAGTTTGGAGGGCTTGATATTTTGATTAATAATGCAAGTGCTATAAATTTGTCTGATACAGATTCTTTAAGCATGAAGAATTATGACCTTATGCATAGCATAAATACCCGTGGTACTTTTCTTTGTTCGAAAAAGGCAGTCCCTTACCTGAAAAAATCTGAAAATCCTCACGTAATAAACTTATCACCGCCATTGAATATGGAAACAAGATGGTTTCAAAATCATGTGGGATATACCATGGCGAAATTTGGGATGAGCATGTGTGTGCTAGGTATGCATAGCGAGTATAAAAGGTTTGGGATTGCATTTAATGCACTCTGGCCCAGAACAGCTATAGCTACTGCTGCTGTTGCAAATCACTTAGGCGGTGAAGTAATGATGGCGAAATCCAGAACCCCTGAAATAATGGCAGATGCGGCTTATATAATTATGAACAGGGATAGTAAGAAATTTACAGGTAATTTTTGTATAGATGACGAGATTTTAAATTCAGAGGGTATTACCGATTTAGTTAAATACCAGGTTGATCAAAACCTAGATATCTCTGATTTGGTGCCTGATTTTTTTATATAATCATTCGAAATGCAAGTAATCGATTTAAATAGTAAATTCAATCTTTTTAAAGACCTTTGGTCTCCTAAAATTGTTGCTGAGTTAAATGATCATCAATTTAAAATTGCTAAAATCAAGGGCGAATTTATCTTTCACAAGCATGATCATACAGACGAGGCATTCATAGTAATTAAAGGCGAGATGTTTGTGAAGTCAGAGGGCAGCACAGTTCGCATTCGAGAAGGGGAAATGTGCGTTGTAAAAAAAAACATTACTCATAAACCTTTTGCACCTGAGGAATGTTGGATAATGTTGGTAGAGATGGCTGGAACAAGAAATACTGGTGATGCCAAAGATTTCTCTATGCCTTCAACAGAGGGTGTTGAAATATAGTATTTAAATGATAAAGTTCCTTTACACTGTCTACTTAAATCGTCGCAAAATCGGAGTT
This sequence comes from uncultured SAR92 cluster bacterium, assembly GCA_902604945.1. Classification (GTDB taxonomy): domain Bacteria; phylum Pseudomonadota; class Gammaproteobacteria; order Pseudomonadales; family Porticoccaceae; genus AAA300-D14. The sequence goes on from CACLAG010000014.1 coordinate 9,398, forward strand.
TTTAAAGGCTCTTGTAGTGAGTTTTTAAGCATCCTGACTTCTGTTAACTTAGATTTGAACAATGTTTCACAGATCTATTTTGGCCAGAAACTGAGTGATACAGAAGTTTTCAGTAAAATTCTATCGAAAAAAGGAATACAGTTATCGGCGGGTTCAGAAAAAAGTATAGATGAGAGGGGTATATTTCTGACTTATGAGGATTGTGTTGATCCGAAAGATAGACTCATGCCGCAGGCGTTCATTGAGGATGATCTTTAAAACTCGAAAATCATCCATCGACTGTCATGAGATTTGAGTATAGATCAGGGCGCCTGTCTCGGAAAATACCCCAAACATTCCTTAAAGTTTCAGCTTCTTTTAAATCGATTTCACCTATTAAAACCTCTTCTTTATCTCTTCCAGCCTCAGCTATTTTGTCTCCAATATGATTGGTTATAAAAGATCTTCCATAAAAATAATTCGAGTTATCTATCCCTTCTTCGGTTCCAATCCGATTTGAGGCTACAACAGGTATTTGATTTTGAGCCGAATGTCCAATCATCGCTCTTTGCCACATATCAGAGCTGTCGAAACCGTCAGTTTCGGGTTCACCGCCGATAGCAGTCGGGTAAAGCAGTATCTCTGCTCCTTTTAATACCATGCTTCTAGCGGCTTCTGGAAACCACTGATCCCAGCATATTCCTATTCCAATCTTGGCATATTTCGTGTCCCATACTTTAAATCCAGTATTTCCTGGGTTGAAATAAAACTTTTCTTGATAACCTGGCCCATCTGGTATGTGAGATTTTCTGTAGACTCCCATGATTGCGCCGTCTGCGTCGATAACAGCGATGGAGTTGAAGTATGCTCTATTAGCTTTTTCAAAAAAACTCACTGGTATGACAACTTTTAATTCTTTTGCTAATACGCTCATTCTTTTTATTGTAGGATGATTGTCAAATGGCTTTGCTAATTCAAAGAGCTCCTCCCTTTGATCCATGCAAAAGTATTGTGACTCAAACAGCTCTTGGATTAGGATAATTTTGGCATCTTTTTCTGCTGCACTTTTTACTAGTTTTTCTGCGTTTTCGATATTTTTATTTATATCATTTGAGCAACTCATCTGAGTTGCAGCCACTTTTATCTTATCCATTCTGACTCCTCGGTTGTTGCTGAGTAATACAATGCACACCGCCACCACCCAACAATATTTGAGTTCCATCCAAACATATTAACTTCCTATTTGGAAACTCTGCTTGGATTATCTGTTTTGCATTCTCATCTGCTTTTTTATCATTGAATATTGGCAACACGATGGCGTTATTAGCGATATAAAAATTTATGTAAGAGCATGGTTCATCATCCTTTGGAATTATTCGTTTGTAAGACATTTCTAGCTCTATTATTTTTAAGCGATTTCCTGATGAGTCTGTTGATGTCTTAAGCACCTCAAGATTTTCGTTTAATCTATCATAATAAGGATCATGCTTATCGTCACAGGTCATAGCGATGACAGTGCCTGGCGCTGAAAAGCAAGCAACATTATCTATGTGCCCATCAGTGCCCTCATCAGTGCCATGTTTTAACCATATAATATTGGTTACCCCAAACATTTTTTTTAAATTATCCTCTATTTCTGATTTAGTAAGTTCAGGATTTCTGTTTTCATGCAATAAACATTGCTCTGTCGTAAGCATTGTTCCTTGTCCATCAACATGAATGGAACCACCCTCTAAAACCATATTATTTTTAAAATATTTAGCTCCCGAGGATTTAATCATAAAGTTTGCGACTTGATCATCTAACTCAAAATCTGTTTTATAGCCCCAGCAATTAAAATCTGAATCGACTCCACCTAACTTCTGTTCATTGTTTAGAAGAAATATAGCGCCAGAGTCACGAGCCCAGGCATCATTTATTGGTAAATTTAAAATCTTTACTCGATGAGATAAAAGTTTCTTTGCGCTAGTAATATTGTCGGGATGGACAATCATTTTTAGATCTTCAAATTGAGAGATAGTATTTGCTACTTCGGCCCATGAAATTCTTCCTTTATCGACATCAAAATTAGACCAGCTCGATGTGACGTCTGACGGAAAATTATCGGTAGGCCATTGCATCCAGCAGCATGAATGATCAGCCCACTCGGGGGGCATTTTAAAATGTAAATGAGCCGGAATTTCCATGAACTTTCTCACTTTTTAGGGAGGGATGATTGCACAAATAGCACCAGACACACAAATTTTTTGTTGGCGACCTTAATAGCTACAAAGTTTTGTGGAAAATTTTTACTTTAAGCGCAAATTTTCGATACACTGATGACTATGTTTAACTCAAGATTTAATAATCCTGTAAACGTACTGGCTTATGTTTTTTTTGGTGCTTTATTAATATCCTTATTTTCTTGTGGAGGAGGGGGATACGTTACAGAAAAAGAGGAGGAACCGATAGAGGAGGTCATTGATGATACCTCTGATACGGAAGCTACTCCGGGGTGTTCAGATTACTCGGAAGCAGAAAACACTCAATTTTGTACAATCACTAGCGGTGGTTTAACACGCGAATTTTTCATTCATTTGCCAGAAGCATATTCCGATCAAATTCCACCCGTTCCTGTTTTGATAAGTCTCCATGGAGGAGGCGATTATGCTGACGCTAATATGGCTTATTCTGGGTTTCGTGATAAGGCAGATGAACATACTTTCATTACGATTTATCCTCAAGGTTTGCTTTATGAGGAGAAGAATTCTACTGGCTGGGATACTGGAGTAGATGACATTGAATTTATCGAGAAAGTAATTGATTGGACGATTGATAATTTTAATGCGGAACCAAAAGAAATTTATACAGCTGGATTCTCGAATGGTGCTTTTATGGCATATCATATTGCCTGTAACCTGAGTCATAAGATCGCAGCAATCGCACCGGTTGCGGGATTAATGGGTGAATCAACCTACCAGACATGTAACTCCATTCATGCTATGCCAATTGTGCATTTGCATGGCGTTCAGGATGACGTGATTTACATTGATGGAGGTCCTGAGTATCTACCTCTCGAGGATAATGGATCAACAGAAGGAGTCGTAACTTATTGGAAAAATATCAATCAATGCAATGAATTTAAGGAGCAATCAATACAACAGGGTCAAGACACTTCAATAGGCACATTAGGAATCTGGTCTAACTGTCTTGATGGCGTAGAAATAAACTTCTGGAAATTGGACGAAGTTGGTCATGAGTGGCAATCGAAAGGAGATGGAGACGATGCCGTTAATGTGCCAAGTGTTATTTGGGAATTTCTGTCCCGATTTACTATAGATGGCGCAAAAATAGAAAGTTAAGTTACTTGGTTATCTTGTTTTTCGTTTTCGCTCAATCTCGGATAGAAGTTTTTTTCTTAATCTAATACTTTTGGGTGTCACCTCAACGAGTTCATCATCGTCAATAAATTCTAAAGATTGTTCTAACGTTTGTTTTATTGGCGGTACCAATGTGAGTGCCTCGTCCATTCCTGAGGCTCTTATATTAGTAAGCTGTTTGCCCTTTGTAGGATTTACTACCAAGTCATTAGATCTGGAATGAATGCCAACAATCTGTCCCTCGTATACATCTGAGCCATGGCCAAGAAATAACTTTCCCCTAGCTTGGATGTTAAATAGAGAAAAAGCAGTTGTTTTTCCTTTTGTCATACTAATTAGGACACCATTTACTCGTTTATAGTTTTCGGGTTTTGTCGCAGGGGCGTAACGGTCAAATATACTTGTCATTACTCCAGACCCAGATGTCATTGTTAAAAATGTCCCTCTAAATCCAATTAAACCTCGCGATGGAGCAAGAAATTCAATTCGAACCCTTCCTTTATTATCGGGTTCAATATTTTTTATATTGCCGTCTCTTTTCCCCATTTCCTCCATAATTATGCCTTGATGATTTAGTTCCACATCAATTACTACTTGCTCATACGGCTCATGAATTTGACCATCAATCTCTTTTGTAATGACTTCTGGACGGGATACACCCAATTCAAATCCTTCTCTTCTCATTGTTTCTATTAAAACAGATAAATGGAGTTCTCCTCGGCCAGAGACAATGAATTTATCGGGAGAGTCCCCGGGTGAAACTTTGAGTGCAACATTATGTATTAGCTCTTGATTAAGGCGATCTTTAATATTTCTTGTCGTAACAAATTTACCTTCAAGGCCTGCAAAAGGTGAGTCATTCACATTGAAAGTCATGCTTACAGTAGGCTCGTCAACGCTCAAACTAGGAAGAGGATCAATATGATCTGGATCACATAATGTGTCAGATATTGATAAGCCATCTATACCATTGATACAAACGATATCTCCTGCATGAGCAACTTCGGTATCAAATTGATCAAGCCCTAGGTATTCTTTTACAGAGAGAATTTTACCTCTTCTATTTTCTCCGTGGATATTGTTCACACACACTTGCATTCCGGGTTTAGCTGATCCTCGAGATATCCTCCCAATTCCGATAACTCCTGTATAGCTATCATAATCTAATGCGGAAATTTGCATTTGGAATGGACCCGTCTTGTCCACTTTGGGAGGAGGCACCTGATCAACGATTGTTTTGAATAAAGGTTCCATATTATCTGCTACTTCGTCACAATCTAATCCAGCTACCCCATTGATAGCTGATGTAAAGACTGCAGAAAAGTCGAGCTGTTCATCAGTCGCACCTAAGTTATCGAACAAGTCAAATACTTGATCCATTGCCCAATTAGGCCTGGCTCCTGGTCTATCTATTTTATTAATTACAACTATTGGACATAGACCTCTCTCAAAAGCTTTTTGAGTCACAAATCGGGTCTGTGGCATTGGGCCATCAACAGCATCAACTAGCAGAAGGACAGAATCAACCATCGATAGCACTCGCTCGACCTCTCCACCGAAGTCCGCATGTCCAGGAGTATCAACGATATTGATGCGAAAGTTTTGCCAATTAATAGCTGTATTCTTGGCGAGTATCGTTATCCCTCGCTCTTTCTCTTGATCATTAGAATCCATCAATCTTTCTGATGTAATCGTTTTTCTATCGAGCGTTCCCGATTGGCTCAGCAGTTTGTCCACCAGTGTAGTTTTACCATGGTCAACATGCGCAATTATTGCAATATTTCTCAGGTTATTTGTTAGCATTGATGTTATCCACGCTTCGAAAGCGGCGATTATAGACGATATATTCAAAACTACTATCTTTGTTTCAAAAATTAAGCTTAAGGTATGTTTTGTAGAGTATTTTCTTGCTTATTCGCTAATATTCTCTAGGAGATTTGCTAACAAAACAGGATTCGAACGCTGAGCATTGTGATCGCTTTCAATCGCAATTAAAGACCACCCCCGTGATTTTGCTATCTCCCATGATTTGCTTACAGATGTATCACTATTGAATTCCTCTACATTATCAGCGAACTCAATGTAAGTTGCAGGGATGTTATGTGCTAATTCGTTGTTAAATTCAACAGGTTCGGTGAAAGAGGCAAGAGATTGAGGTACATCATGGGGTGGAAGGCTATTGGGTTTTAACCAAGAGAAGTAGACCAATCCATCCCTTACCTGGTGTTTAATAATACTCGGCCAAAATTCAACTGCTGACATGTTATGTTTGGGAACGGCTGCGTCCAAGAAAACAGCGTGACGAATCGTTTTCGGCAATTTATTCATTACACCAGTTATTACCATTCCTCCATAGCTATGTCCGACTAGTACGATATTTTTCAGTCGATCAAATACGATTGTGTTTGTGACGTCACTGATATGCGTGGTGAGGTTTATGGATGCGTTTAAGAGGTGAGCTCTTTCTCCAAGGCCGGTAAGAGTTATTCTGTGAACGTTGTGACCTCTATGTGTTAATAATTTATCAAGTAGCTTCCAATCCCATCCACCTCCGCCAGCGCCATGCACAAAAACATAGGTTTTGGCGTTGGTGATTTTATCGCTGTCGAGGGTATTTGATTGGAGAGTTATAGTTAGAAAGCTGAATAAAATAAAAATAGAGAGTTTTGGCATCAAATGTGTAATCAAAGCGTCGGTTCCCGGAGCATTTTGAATTATTTTTATTATAAGCATCAAAAAAAATAAGTCATTATTTAGAAATGAGCTTTTACACTTAAAGTAGATTATAAAGAAAGATTCATAACTATAAGATATTGTTTTGGATTGAAAAAAAGTGTAAGAAAAAGTGCTTTTTTTTTCATTTTTAGTTGACATGACGTTTTATTTTGCTAATATACTATCTAACTGACAACGACTGACGCAAGAACAACTGCAGACGGGAATGCGAGGGAAGTTGGAAGGAGAGTCCTCAGGAAGAAAGCGTTGTAGAGCGCCGGCAAAAAGAGAGCTTTACGACCCACCAAGGGTGAAGAGATACCACCCGAGGAGCTAAAGAGAAATCTCGCTTTAGACGCCTGGGGAACTCGGACTAAATTTAAAAAACAGAGCTAAGCTCTGTTTTTTTTTGCCCCTAATTTAGCACCTTTGTTTCTAGTCAGAACAAACCGGACTTATCATGCATTAACCTAACTCACGAGTATTGAAAGATGATCAAGAGTTTTAATCTCTTTGAAGAAATTTTTACATAATGTATAGGTGTTTAATTATTATGCTTAGGATAAGCCTTAAAAAAGTCAGCTACTAATTGGGTGTCTTTGGTTCTCCATCTGTGGCCATCAGCATGTAAATACCAAACCACGTCGCCTTTACTGCTTTCATACAAATTTGCACCATCGATGTTATTCCATGGTTTGGGACGATTACTCGCTCTTTCAGTTAAAATCTTCATAACTAAATTCCTTTGTTTTATATAACTGCTTTCTTTCTCTCCTGTAATATGAAAAATTGGAATTTCTGGCAAGTTTAGCTTATCAATTTGCTCACGGCCGATATGTCCCGAGATTGCTGGAGTAACTGATGCGAAAATATTTGGCCGTGCTTGCATTAATAAATAGGTGAAGCTGCCACCATTTGAGGATCCGGTGCAATGTATTTGATTTGCATTAATGTCGTTATTTTTTTCAAACCCTTTATGCATTACGTCGAAAAACTTCAAATCCCTATCGTTATGGTCACCCATATTATATTGCCAGCCAGTTCTTTCACCATTTTTGTCATAAGGTGCTTTGGACTTCAAGCCTTGAGGGTAGACAACTATGGCTTCTGGCCAAACCTTATGTAATGGAAATCGGTCCAGAAAACGCGATGCCGTCCTACCATGACCATGCCAAACAAAAACTAGTGGTAGTCCATTCGACTGGTTTAGATCTGGAGTGAAAACGTGTGCTGTTCTAATTTCACCATCGATATTCCAGGATTGGACGGACATATTTCCTGCATAAAGAAGGGGAGTGAAAGAGATAATTATAATAAATAGACTTTTTAAGATCATTTTTAATGTCTGAGCCGGTATCCGCCGTCTAGATTAAGAACTTCGCCATGAAAATAGGCACCTGCTCGACTGCAAAGCATTGTTGCGACACCCGCTATGTCCTCAAGATCACCGTACCTATGCGCAGGTATTCGCTCAAGTTCAGCTTTGAATGACTCGGCTTCAGGATCTTGCCAAGCTCTTCTCGTCATCTCTGAATAAAATCTCCCAGGCGCTATTGCGTTTACTCGGATGAAATCATCCGTTAGCGCGAGCGCTAATTGCGAAGTTAAATGTTCTAAAACCTTTTTGCTGGAGGAGTAAGCCAAAACACTTGGTACCACGATGCTTGCTGCAACTGAACTAATAAATATTACTCGGGACGGTTCATGAAGGCTTGATTTGCTTTTCAGAAGCTCTACTAAGGCTTGAGTCAGAAATACTGGTGATTTTGTATTGAGATTCATTGTTCTATCCCAATCCTCTGAGGTCATTGTTTTTATGGGACTACCAAGTCCAATCCCAGCATTATTTACAAGAACGTCCAGGTTTGATTCTTTTTTCTTGATTGAAGACACTAATTCATTAACTCCGTCGAGGGTACTTAAATCACCAGTGATGCCAATACATTTTCCATCACTTAGTTTTGATAACTCACTTGCTTTGGCGGTTAACTTTTCCTCTGATCTTGCGGTTATATACACTCTTTTAGCTCCAGCCTCTAAAAAACCCTGCGCAATATAACTACCCAGCCCACTTGATCCACCGGTAACAAGACAAATTTTGTCTTTCATAGAATAAAGATTTTTTAACATGCAAGGGGGTTCCAATTAATTAATAACCCTTAACTATAATGTATACTCAGTCTTATGAATATTAACTTTTTGCTGTCCATTCTTGTTCTCTTATCTATGAGCGCCGTAGTTTGTTTTTCACAACCTCAGTTTCCAATGAGTAATGATGAAATTTTTGACTCGAATATTCCTGCACCAAGCTATAAAGCTGGAAACGGTCCGAGAGTCTTGATTGATGGCGGGCATAATAATTTCTTTGTTCAGTTTAACTTTATAAAGCCTTTAGAAAATTTATTAATTTCAGATGGTTATAATATAGATACAAGCGCTGAAAAATTTTCTTCAGACCTGCTTGCGAAATATAAAATTCTTGTTGTCGTCACACCTATGTTAACCAATTTCATGAATCCCGATCAAACTTATGAGAGTGCTTTTACTTCCAAAGAATTAGAAGATTTAGAAAATTGGGTAAAGAAAGAAGGTTCAATTTTGGTATTTAGTGAGCATTTTCCTTTCGATTTGGCAGTTCAACCATTGTTGAATATACTCGGGATAGATACTTCGATAGAAGTTGTAATCGATAGATATAATTACGAGAATAATCCGGGCCAAATTTTATTTACATCTGATTCACTAGAAGATAACCATCCAGTTGTGAGTGGAAAGAGATCAGTAAAGAAACTCGCAAGCTATGGAGGAAGTGCATTAATTGGACCAACTTACATAAATGTTTTGAAACTATCAGATAAAATTGAGAACTTAAAAAGGGGATGGCGCGAAGCCGAGATGGATCCGATCGGCTCTGGTGACTCCCAAGGTTTGGTTGGGGAGTTCGGTGCGGGGAAAATTGCTGCCTTTGGAGATTCAAATGGTTTTTTTGCGATGGAGTTTGATTTGGAGGATGGCCATAAGAGTGTAGCTGGTATGAATGACTTAAGTTATGATTGGAAAAATTTTGTTCTTAATACCTTTGATTGGTTGTCCTCAGACTGATTTTTTACTTTAATGCATTCAAAATTCTACTAGCAAGATACTCTTTTGCTGGTCGCTCAACATCAAAAACATTCCAGCCAGTAAAAACAGCAACGATCTCATATTCTGGAAAAATTAGTAGGTATTGACCTCCATAACCACTTCCGCAATACATAATCTTATCAGAGCCTTTTTCGTATTTGTGAAGCCACCATTGAAACCCATAGGCATTACCGTTACTAAATCCTGTCTCAATTGCTGGGGTAACCGTCTGATTTATCCAATTCTCTGGTACTATTTGTCTGTTGTTCCACATTCCATTATTCAAATATAGTAAACCTATTTTCGCGAAATCTCGGGATGACAAATATAAGCCACTCTCTGTATCTGTCAGGTTTTTAGGAGTTTTTTTCCAGAAGAAGTCTTTTATTTCTAATGGTTCGAGCAGATATTTAACTGCAAATTTTTCAGCACTCAGACCGGTTGTTTGTTCTAAAATATGAGAGAGAATAATAGTGATACCGCTGTTATAAACAAATTTTTGACCTGGTTCGTACTCCATAGGTTTTGACAAAATATAATCTAACCAATCTTCGCTGTTTTCCATGTTCGCCGCGTCGTTGAGAGGATCTGTGTAATCATAACTGTCTTCATCCCAATTAATTCCAGCGGTCATAGTAAGCAAATCACGAATAGTTATTGCTTCTTTTCTCGCCTCATCAAATAACGAGACATGCTCTGGGAAATATTCAATAATTTCTTGATCAACACTTGGAATAAAGTCCTGATCTATAGCTATTCCGATCAGTGCCGATGTGACACTCTTAGTTACTGATTGAATTGTATGCAGGTCTGTTTCTTTGTAGTAGGGATGCCATCCAGAATCATAGTAGTTATAAATTGGATTAGCATATTGGCCATAATTTTGCTCCATGATGTTTTTCTGTTCACCAAATCTTTTTTCGGTTAGATCACCATAATCTATTTCATAATATTCTTCGAAAACGAGCATATTCTCTTTAATTACGATAAAGCTATCGACATAACCGTGATCACCCTTTTTTAACTCTTGATCAAGCTTCTTTAGGCTTTTTGAATCAAGACTTTTAGATTCCGGGCTTGCGATCATCCAGTTAAATTTTTCAGATGCAATTGTTTTCATAGGAGTACTTATAAGTAAAATATTTAAGGCGAAAAATAACAAAAGTTTAGCTGGGTTACTGTAGAAAATATTGGGTGAAATATATGCATTAAGTTTAAATTTCATAAACAAACTATAATTCATAAATGCTATTTTATAAATGTAACTTTGTTATCGAGGACATCTGGAGGGCGGTTTATGTGGGCAACATCAGAAAATATATTATCAAGTGAAATAATTGAAAATCTCCTTTACAGAGCAGACTATCTGATTTCTTCAAACGAAGGAGATCAGCATGTTTTTGTTGATAAGGATTTTTTTTCAAATAATGGAACTAAATCGCGTAACCTGGATGTTTTAAACTCCATTCATCAGTCTGTATGGCCAAAAATATCAGAACAGCTCGCATATAAAGAGCCAGTTATTGACCATGCTGTACTACTCTTTAAAAAACCAGGAGGAGTAGAGACTGAGTGGCATCAAGATCGAGCATATTGGGCTACGAGAGATGAAAAAGCATCCATAATTTCTGTATGGATAGCACTCGAGGACATTACTGAAGAAAGAGGTGCTCTGAACTTAGTCAAAAGTAATGAAGTAGATATTCCCTCGATAAGCGATTTCAACAAAGGATCTCTTCTGGATCATGAGCTTGTTGAAGATAAAAAGGGAGGATTCCCTCTGTTAATAAAAAGTGAACTGATACCAGAAATCGAGTCAGATGTTGAAATAATTAATCTTAAGCGAGGCTCTGCTGTAATGTTTGACAGCTTTGAACCTCACATGTCTCGCGAGAATATTTCAAACACTCCTCGCCTTGCAATGAAAATCGCTTATTCAGAACGTGAAGACAAAGATTACTTTTTGATTAGTGCGAGTGATTTGGAAACCAAATAAATCTGAATGATCATGTCGACTCCCAATGGTTTTTGATGGAAAGTATTGATTGGATTGTTGTCGTTATCTATCTTTTGTTTATGCTAGGCATTGCATTTCGATCAGGCAGAAGGCAATCAGATTCGAACGATTATTTTTTGGGAGGGCGAACATTTTCGTCAACGAGTCTCGCCGCCTCCACAATAGCGACTCAGTGCTCTACAAATAGCCTTTTAGGCGCTCCTGCATTTGTAGGATTTGTTGCAGGAGGTGGACTAATATGGCTCCAATATGAGCTTGCAGTTCCACTAGCGATGTTGTTTTTGCTTTTTTTACTCATCCCAGCTCGTGCAATGGGTGTGACCTCAATTTATCAGGTCTTAAGGACGAATCTTGGCAGAAGAAGTCAAATTACGGCAGCTGGTTGCTTTCTTTTTTTTAGAGCTATCGCGACTGGCGTCACTATTTATGGTAGTGCATTAGTTATATCTTTTGCTCTACAAGTTACTTATCTATTTGCCTTGCTCATATTGATGTTACTAACCGTGATCTACGACATAGTAGGAGGATTGAGAGCAGTCGTTATCAGTGATGTTATCCAACTAATTTTACTAACCACTGCAGTATTAGTTTCATTAGTTTTGATCGGTGATTCCATTTCCTGGGATTTTTTTAATTCAAATAGAGATGTGACTTTGCTGAACGATTGGGGTTTTTCTGGCAATGACTATGGATTTTGGCCAATGCTCTTCGGAGGCATCTTTCTGTATGCAGCTTACTATGGCTGCGATCAAAGTCAGGCTCAACGAATTTTAGCGACTAAATCCCCTCAGGAGACTGGAAAAGTTCTAGTTTTAAATGGGTTGTTTCGATTTCCCTTAGTTCTGTTGTATTGTTTTTTGGGTTTAGGGTTAGCTATATTTTCACTTCAGGACGCTCAATTAATCGACTCACTTCCCTTGTTAGAAAGTGGTAAACGTAATTACAACTTAGTCTTCCCACAGTTTGTCTCCCAAAATTTCTCGCCTGGATTGGTTGGTTTGGTTCTTGTTGGTCTGGTAGCGGCTGCAATGTCATCGATTGACTCTGCTCTAAATAGCCTTGCAGCTGTTACGGTGGAGGATTTCATTAAACCTAAATTAAAAAATCAAACATCTGGTAAAGATTTATTACTATACGGAAGAATTTGTACGATTTTTTGGGCAATCTTTGCGATCGCTTTCTCTTTTTATGTTGAGGATATTGCGCCTACAGTGCTTGAAGCTGTAAATAAAATTGGCTCTATGGTTAATGGGCCAATATTAGCGCTCGTGACAATTGCAATATTAGTGGGCAAACGAGCTAGGGAGAGCTTTGCTCTAATTGGCTTTTGGTGTGGCTTAGTGAGTAACTTTTTGACAGCTTATCTTCTACCGGACGTGTCTTGGCTTTGGTGGAACTTAATTGGATTTTGTGTGAGTATTCTAAGTTTCAATTCTCTAGAAAAATTATTGCCGAGAGATTTGGCAAACTTTGATTTAGTTTCTTCAGTGATAATTGGTTTTGGCTCTAAAGGTGTTAGAAATGGTCAAGTAATAGTTCTTGCTTTGATGTTTAGTTTTGTCATGGCGATTTGTCTGTTACTTGATAAATTCTAGATCTGTCAATCTCGATCTTTTTCTTTATTCTGCGAATAGCTTGCTTTTTAGCTTGCCCGTACCTAACTTGCCCATCATTTTGTTAATAGGTTGGAAATTGCCTAATGACAAGGCCAGATTTCTCGCCAGTTTGAGAGGGTGATTGTCATTACTAAAACCATAGTAGAAAACATTCATTAAGTTCATTATGGCTGAATTATGAAAATATCTTTCTCTTTCATACTTGATCATTGATCTTGAAGATGCCCAATTCTCTGTTCTACCTCTTGCAGCCTTTAAAATTCTTGAGAGACATTCTGCATCTTGAAAGCCTAGATTTACTCCCTGTCCTGCGAGAGGATTTATTACATGTGCGGAATCGCCTACTAGTGTGACGTTATCCAAAACATATTTCTCAACATGTTGTTTGAAAATAGGAAAGCTTGCTTTATCTTTGATAGTTACTTTTCCAATTTCCCGTGGAAATTCTCTCATAATTTTCTTACTCAAATCCTCATTGGACAAATCAACATAGGATTGAATTTCTTCTGCCGAGTCGTACCAGACGATTGAGCCCGTATTATCATCTAAAGGTAAATATGCTTGCGGACCACTTGGCGTAAAGCGTTGCCATGTTATATTTTGAGAATTATTTACAACACTTGCATTCGCTACAAGGCATGACTGTTCGTATTGCTTGGATTTAACCCCAAAAGAGAACTGCTCTCGAATTGATGACTTAGCACCGTCAGCCCCAACAAGAAGTTTAGAATAGATTTTTTCACCATTTGATAATGTTACTTCAACCTGATCGTTATCTACGTAGATGTTTTTATGGGTCTCTGAACAAAAGATTTTTATATTTGCATCACGCTCAGCCTTTTCCCAAAGCGCTAATTGTAAAATTCTATTTTCAACAATGTATCCAATATTATCTTCTCCGATTGTTTTTGCGTCGAAGGTGACATCACCAAATCCAGATTCTTCCCAAACTCGCATCGCTTTCAGAGGACATGTACGAGTTTCAATAACAGAGTCCCAAACATCCATATTTTTTAAAAAATCGACGGTTTCTAGAGTGACTGCTGATACTCGAAGATCATAATTTTGACTGATATCAAAACTTTGAGGTTCTCTACTCTCTATAACCGCTATTTTAAAGTCAGACTGCGCTAACGCATTGGCAACTGCCATACCAACCATGCCGCCACCTGATATTATAATATTGAAAGATTTCGTGCTCATCTTATCTAGGCTTTTTGTCTTATAAAAATTTTAAGTTTTCAAATATACGTACGTAGCAACCCTTTAAACGATCCTATTTAGGCCGATAATTTAAGAAAATATCAGCAAACTGGATAATTCTCTATCAAGGACCTTATTTTTTATTTAATCTAAAAAGATGTTATTGTTTATACTCAGGAATTGCAAAAACAGGACGGTTAGTATGAGAGCTATAAAGAAGAATATGACTAAAAATATGGTTTTTTTCGTACTCACGTATTTATTTTGTGTCTCTACTTTTGCGGATTGCGATTCTAGTTGCGCGGTTTTAGATTTCAATAGTGATAATTTTCAAGATTCATCGAAAGATGGAAAATTAGTTTTGAGACATATGTTTGGGTTGCGTGATGAGCAATTAGTAAAAGATTTAAACCAATCAGTTTTCGGTTCAAGCTCGATCTCGAAGAAAATCGATGCTTTGGATAAAGAACTTGATATTGATGGCAATGGAGCGATTGATGCTCTCACCGATGGATTGCTCCTATATCGTTATTTGGATGGCCAGAGAGGTCAGAGTCTAATAACCGGTGTTATTTCATCTGATGCGACTCGCAAAAGTTTTGACCAGATTGAAACTTACTTGAATAAACTGGCAGGATAATTCTAGTAATCGGGTACTCGTAAAATGCGCTTTCTTGCGTTTTTATTATTGATGGTCTTAATCGGAGGCTGCGTGGATAAGGAGGAAATTCTGGATTCTTCTCAAATTAAAGGTACATTTCATCACATAGAATCTTTTAACTCTAAACACGTAGAAGATCGTCCGGTCGATATTTGGTTGCCCGATGGATACGAGAAGGATACAGATCAACAGTATTCAGTAATGTATCTTCATGATGGTCAAATGATGTTTGATCAACCTACCTCGCCTTTCAATAAAGGTGTTCTAATGAAGCTTTACTCACTCTATGCAAAATTAAGGTATGGGACTGGATTCTTTTGGGACGTGGATAAAACAGTAGCGAGACTTATAGAGGAGGGGAGTATAGATCCGATAATTTTAGTGTCAGTCTATAATTTACCTAAAGTAAAGAGGCGTACCGAGTATATGCCGCAGAAAATGATAACTGAGCAAATCGCAACTGAATTCCTGCATAAAGAATCTGATATTAGGAAAGAGGATATTACCTCGGATAAATATTTAAGGTTTTTGGTTGATGAGCTTAAACCATATGTTGATCACAATTACAGAACAAAATCTGATCAGAGTAATACTTTTATTATGGGATCTAGTATGGGAGGAATGATTTCAGCTTATGCAATCTCTGAATATCCTGAGATTTTTGGAGGTGCTGCTTGTTTATCAACACATTGGCCTTTAGGAGGCAACTCGGTAACATCCTGGTATGAAAATCATTGGCCACAGGCGGGTAATCATCGTATTTATTTTGATAGGGGAACGGAGAGCTATGATTCGACTTATGGCCCTGGCCAAGCCCACATGGATTCCATTATGAAAAAAAATGGATTTACAAGAGATCTCGATTGGAAGAGCCTTGTATTTGAAGGAGAAAGCCACACTATGGCTGCGTGGCAAAAAAGATTGCATATACCTTTAAAGTTTTTGCTTTCCAGCAACAGCCAAAGATGATTAGAAGAATGGCTATTCCTCTTTCAGAAATAAAAACAGGGAGCTTGCTCCCTGTTTTTATTCTTATAAGTCAAAAAATACTAGATTGCGGGAGCTACGATATAGTATCCCTCCATCGAAAGCTGCTGGCAAGTAGCCACAGCATCAAATTCGTCTTGAAGGCCATCATTACTGGCTATCCAATTAGCCATTCCTGCTTCTTTATCCGCCATATTTTGCCAGTATCCTCCCATGAGATAGTCATAAGCACCGACTGTACCACCTGCGGTGGCCGTATCAAATAATGGATTATGAACGATGTAGTTGTAGCTACTCTTTGCTCCTTGAGCTTCTTCTGCCGCGTCTACCCATGCATTGAATTTTGTAAGCGATACTTCTAGGTCTCCAGAGTCCATGCCTTCATTAAAATTACAGAAGCTAAATTGAGCCTGAAATGGTGGTTCGGCTGTCCACTCTGCAGATTCCCTTCCCAGTGTGCCAGAGAAGTGGAATACTTTATCCTCCCTGCAACTTAAAACTGAGTCATATTTGGCTTGAAACTCCTCAGCACTATTTTCTTGCCATTCTGCCCACCCCGCATTTCGAGTCTCTTCATCAGCCCAAACATTCAACCAAATTGCGTCATATAAATCTGTTTCGAATGAGGGTATGTATCCCCAAGCACCGCTAACTTTATGCGTTGAACCTGAAGTAATTTCATTAAATTCAGCTGTGAGTTCTGCCATTGCCTCTTCAGTGGTGCCAGGACCAAAGTCGCACCACATGTATTCAAATAATGCCATTGCTTCGGCAGTTTCAGGCTCGGCAACTGGCTCTACCTCTGCAATTTCGGCTGCCTTCTCTGCACATCCTGTCATGATTAAAATATAAAACATTATTCCTGTCAGCTTTTTCATAGATTCTCCTAAATACTCATTTTATTTCGTTAGGTTGGCCTTCTCAGTTAACAACAATTAAAAGTGATAATGGTTTACAAGTCTACTATTCCTTATTTAGTTTTTCTTTTCTTATGTCTCTTGAATAAATGTAGTAAATTTCTGGAATTCCTAGCAGATTAAATACAAGCATAAAAACAAACCATTTGAACTCATTCCTTTTTGATGCCATCCAGCATGCCATTACTGTCCAGTAGAGTTCCCAAATAATCAGAATTATTATTGCAATCAAAATCATTATTTAAGTTTATAGATACTTTTAATGTTTAAATACATGTTAAACGAAAAGTTAAATCAGATAGAACAATTTCTTTTAGGGGATGAAAATGAAGAGGGCAATTATCATTGGGGCTAGCTCGGGGATTGGTGCAGAAATGGCTAAGCAACTTTCAAGCAAAGGATACCGACTCGGTCTTATGGCTAGGAGAAAGAATTTACTTGAGGATTTGGTTAGTAATTTTGAGGGTGAACACCAAGTGATGCCCATCGATCTCAGAAATTTTGAGGAAGCTGAACAGCAAATGAATAAAATGATTACTCTTTTGGGTGATGTAGATTTGGTTGTTTTGAATTCAGGTGTTGGAGCACAAGAATATCAGCTTGATTGGATGTATCAAAAACAGGTAATCGATGTAAATGTAAGTGGATTGGTGTTGATGTCAACAATGTCGATGGACTATTTTATTAAGCGAGGTAGAGGTCATATCGTAGGCGTTTCATCAATTGCCGCGCACGTCTCTACAGGACTTGCGCTTACATATTGTGCTAGCAAAGCATTCGTCTCCAGTTATTTAAATGGTCTTAGATCAAGAGCGCGAAATTCAAAACTTCCAATAACAATAACAACGGTCGAGCCAGGTTATGTAGATACGCCAATGGTTAAAGGTTCACCACCTTGGACAGCTTCAGTTGATAAAGCTGTCAAGCAAATGATTGCTGGTATCGAGAGCAAAAGGCAACATATTTTCATCACTAGACGCTATCGATTTGTGGTTTGGATGCTTAAATTGATTCCAAATTGGATAATTAGAAGATATGTTTGAGTTTTGCAGAACGACTTTTTAGTAGAAAAGAGTGTTTGACTACCTTTGATGAGTTTTCCAGTCTTTGTGCAAGAACACCTCTGTTATTTTTTGAGGTTCGACAACACGATTTTTGATCATATCAGAGGCGCGCTCGGCCACCATCATTGTAGGTGCGTTTAGATTTCCATTTGGAATTGTTGGGAAGACTGATGAATCTATAACTCGTAAACCCTTTACTCCATGGACTTTCAGTTCATGATCGACGACTGATGTTTTATCTTGTCCCATCTTGCAAGTACAAGATGGGTGATAGGCGCTATCAACAGAAGCTCGAACAAATGCATCGATCTGCTCATCGGTAATGACGTCATCTTTTGGTTGAATAGCCTCTCCCTTATATAAACTCATTGATGATTGACTCATTATCTCTCTTGTTAGGCGAACACAGGCTCGAAATCCTTTTCTATCATTTTCAGTTGATAAGTAATTAAATGAGATTTTAGGATGCGTGTTTATATCAGGTGAAATGGCGTGCACAGTCCCTCGACTAGTGGGTTTGTTGTATCCGACATGTACTTGAAAACCATGTCCTTGGAAAGCGCTCGAACCATCATAAGTGATAGCACCCGGCAGGAAATGGTATTGAATATCGGGCCATTTTACGCCCGCTTTTGATCGAATAAATGCACAAGCTTCGAAGTGATTTGAACTACCCAATCCTTTTTTTGTCAGCAACCATCGCATACCTATCATCGACTTTTGAAAGATATTTACTTTGCTGTTTAATGTAATTGGTTTTTTACATCTATATTGAAAGTTGAACTCAAGATGATCTTGTAAATTTTGACCCACGCCAGGAAGATCATGAATGACTTCTATTTTTGATTTCGTTAATAAATTTTTGCATCCGATCCCTGAGACCTGAAGCAGGTGAGGGGATCCAATTGATCCTGTACTTAAAATAACTTCTTTATTTGTGGAAATAATGTGCCTCTTGTTTTTTCTTAAAATTTCGACACCGACCGCTTTTTTCTGCTTAAAAATAATTCGGGTAACAAAGGATTTACACAATATCTTCAGATTAGCTCGGTGTTTGATGGGTCTCAAATATGCGTAACTGCTTGAGGCTCTAACACCAGCATCCACATTCATGAATTTCTGCCCAAATCCTTCCTGTCTATAGCCATTATAATCTTGAGTTTTTGTATATCCCGCTTCGATTCCCGCATTTATGAATGCTTGATAAAGCGGATTTATCATATTATTACCGGCCTCGACAGCGATAGGACCCTCATGACCAGTAAAATTTGAGTTTAAAACTTTATGTGACTCTAATTTTTTAAAATAAGGAAGACAATTTTGATAATTCCATCCTTTAGCTCCAGATTCTTCCCATTCGTCGAAATCAAAAGGATTACCTCTCACATAGACCATTCCATTTATTGATGAGGATCCTCCAAGAACATGCCCTCTAGGACAATTCATTACTCTGTTATCAACATACTGTTCTGGTTCTGACTTATAACCCCAGTTAAATTTTTTTGTGTTCATAGGGATACCCAGTGCTGAGGGCATTTTTATAAAAACACTATTATCTGCGCCGCCACTTTCAAGCAATAAAACGGTAATCTGTTTATCCTCAGTTAGCCGAGCTGCAACGATTGCTCCGGCAGAGCCTGATCCAACAATAATGTAATCAAAAGACTGATTTTCAGACATTTTTATTTTTTCTTTATTGTACTGAGTAAGTAAAACGATATCCCCATTCCTAATATCAATATAACGATTGAAATCTTGTCTCGATGAAGCATCTCGGGTGACCAGATATCTGCCTTTTCTAAAAAGTAGAGAAAATACATTGATACAATGAACGGTAACATGGCCATCACTTTTTTAAAATTTCGCATAAGCTCTATACACTTATTTTTGGATGATCATTAACCCATTTAAGGGACTTATTTCTGATGCTACCATAGTTCTAATAAATTTAATTTTAATTTAAAAATGAAAGTAAAAGAGTTCTACAAAGATAAGTATCTTGGCGGCTGGTATCTTTTTAGCGGCCTTGCTTTTGTGGTATGTCTTTTTAATTTTTTTGTCATGTTTAACATGGGCTTAGATGAGCCGCATCAAGTGTCTCACATGATTAGTTACTCTGTTAGGTGGGCAGTGCCATTCATTTATGCGGCAATGATGGCATCATCAATGAAAATACTCTTTCCCAGTAATTTTTCACGTTGGTGGTTAAAAAACAGAAAATATATTGGACTTGTTTTTGGTGTTGGAATGGCTTGGCAGGCTCTATTTATATTTATTCTTTCAAATTATTATCGCGATTACTACTACAGTGAAGTTTTTTATTTCCGAGATGAATTGGAGGGTAGTGTAGGCTATTTGTTTTTAATCGCAATGATTGCGACTTCTTTTAAAAGGATCGCATCTCTAATTTCCTCAGCACAGTGGAAGCTTATTCAAAAAAGTGGTTTATATTTTCTTTGGGCTTATGCATTTAGTGTCTACTGGTGGAATTTATTTTATTACCCTTTTGAGGACGGTGGGACCTCTCCCCGCTTGATAGACTATATTTTCTATTGGCTCGGTTTTGCAGCGTGTTTAGTCCGGATAATGGCATGGGGAAAAGTTAGGTATAAGTCAGTTAATAAAAATCACACAATAAGTCTGAGATTTCTTGGATATTTTTTGATTTCCCTTGGTTTATTGATGTCTGGCACCGGCCATTTATGGCTCGAGATGATAAATAATGTAACCCTTTACTATTCTTGGTCAAAAGAGGCGTCTTTATGGCTACCGTTTTGGCCTCTTGAACCATTTTTTTCATTAATGTTGATTGGGTTAGGTACGCTCATTATCTCCAGTGGAAATCGTTCTATTTTTGAGAGGAAGATGAAATTACAATCTTCATCGAGTTAGCAAAACTCTAAGTTTCAATTGAAAATTTAGTGAGCCAGTCCTTAATGTCTGTGTAGAATTGCTCTCGTTTTCTTTCATTTACTAATTCGTGTCGACAACCCTCGAATAAACGAATATCGACAGAATTAAATCTCTGCTTTTCAATAAATTGCTTAAACCTTACTACGTTTTTGCCATTTTTCCCGACTGGATCTTGATTACCTGAAACGAAATAGATTGCGAGATCTTTGCTTATACTATTAAAATTTTTTCGGTCAAATATTTCGATAATTCCTGAGATGAAATCAAACCATGATTGCGTGGATAACGCACCACCGCAAAGCGGATCTTTCGTATATTTGTCTACTTGAGAGTTATCAGTTGATAACCAATCATTTTCTGTTCTGGGCGGCGAGAACTGCGAGTTGAAGGATTTAAAGGTTAATTTTTGAATGAGTGGGCTCGAATTCCTTTTTCCGCATCTCATCACTTCCAATTTAGTAATAAACTTATTTATCTGATAAAACAGTTTATTCTCATACCCAGAGCCTGAAAGGATAAGTCCTGAGATCTCAAGATTATCTTCTTTTTTCTCTTTACGTGCATTACTTAACCTTTGACAGATATCTAAGGCCATATATGAGCCCATGCTGTGGCCAAAAAGAACAAGCGGACACTTTATTGTTGAATTGAGTTCACGCAAAAGCTTAATCTGATCAACAACAATTTTATTCCAGCCATCTTTATCAGATAAATGAAGTAGTGAGTTCATTTCCACTCCTGTCGCACCATGCCCTCTATGGTCGTCAGCTGTAACAGTAACTCCAGCTTTATTGAGTTCAATAGCAAATTCATCGTATCTCTTCGCATGCTCTGACATACCATGAATTATGTGGATCCAAACTTTAGGTGAATTAATTGGCCAAGTATAAAAATGATGCGAATCAGTTGCGCTGTCGGTTAAAGGTACAATATGTTCTAACATTTTATCGCTCAGGCTGTTTTTGGAGTTTGAGAGAAGTTTACCTGCGTAAACTTTGGAATAATAGTTATGCTACTATTTTAAATTCGCACAACTAAAGCGCTTTTTATGAGCTTATTTTTAACCGTTTTTCTACTTTGTGTTGTTATTTTGCTGGCAAATAAACGCCTTATAACCAAAACAGCTGTTTTTTTTATTTCAATCACATCTCAACAGAATTTTTCTTTTATCAATATTGGGATTGGGATTGCTTTGATTGCATTTTCCTTCATTCAACCATATTGGTATTTCTACAGTATGCCTTTATCCTTATTCGTATTCGGTTTGATTATTTTGACCCATGGGATCTATATATTTCGCGCAGAGGAACAAGCCTACATTGAATTTGTTAAAAAAATTCATAAGAACTACTTCAAATGCTCCATTCCTTTGATGGTTATTTTCACAACAATTTCGATGACTGTGTTATTTCGATCTTATCTTGGACCATTGGGTGATGTGAGAGGTTGTAGTTCAGGTAATAATTTGAACATTGTTTGTGGGTTTAAAAAACCACCAGAGGATATCGCGATAACTCCAGACAATAATTACATCCTAATCTCCGGCTTTGGAGGCATTGCTCCCTTGCAAGATAGCGAGCTCCCTGGAACTGGACTGATTATGATAATGGACCCTTATACTAAGACAAAACAACCAATAAATATTAGCTTTGAGGAGAATACCTGGGGAGACGGTATATGCTCTCGCGATCCAGAAGCTGAATTTAATCCTCATGGAATCGACTTGGTTAAACGCGATGATGGAAAGTTTCAATTTGGTGTTATTAATCATTGGCCTGACGAGACTATAGAGATGTTTGAGTTAGTCGAAAAAGATTCGAATCAAGAAAATAATGAGGAATTAGAGTTATTCCCATGGCAACTAGTTTGGAGAGGCTGTGTAAGTGTTCCGGATACGAATTATTTAAATGATCTGTCTTTAGCAACTGATGGGAGTTTATTTGCAACACACATGTATCCAAGAGATATGACCATTAGTGAATTTTTACTTAAAAGTATCACCCGTGGTGATACAGGATATGTTTTGAGGTGGGACAACCTCATCGGGTTTAGCGAAGTCGCAGAAAGTCGGGGAGGCCAACCAAATGGTGTGTTTTACGAACAAGAATTGGAGATCCTGCATGTAGTATTCAATTTATCAGATCAAATAGTAGCTATCGATTTGCAAACTAATCAAATTATAAATTCTTTATCGCTCGACTCACCTGATAATTTGGTGTTTGATGGAGAAAATCTCTGGGTTACAAATTTAGAGCATTCTATTCTTGATCCACTCATTTGTGATAAAACGGCTTGTCCTTTCCCGTTCAAAGTTTCGAAGCTCAATCCACAAAATTATAAAGTTGTTCAGTCTTGGATATTCGCTGGAGAGCCATTTGGGTTACCCAGTGTCGCTATACCAATATCAAATGAAATGATTAGTGGAGAAATTTTTGTGGGATCTTTCAGATCAAACAGATTAGCTTATTTTAATGCGGATTTTAAATAAAAAAAGGGCGGCCTGGAGCCGCCCTTTATCTTTATGCCTTAATTACAAATTCATCTTAAATGTCACGCCATAAGTACTTGGTGCACTTGGGTACCCTGAGAAACTTCCGGGAGAAGCTGTTGTCGGGAAAGCACTATAGAGTGTTTCATGATCTGTCATGTTTCTGCCCCAAAACATGAGGCTCCAATCATCCGCACTGAATCCAACGCTAGCATTCACATTTTTGAAGCCTCGAGTCGCTATTGATGCAGGGATCAAATCGGCAAGGTTTACATCTTCCTCATAAACATACTCAAGTCTTGCAAATCCATCTAGAGAACCACCTAAATTGAATGAATACACAATGTTAGCATTTGCACTTAGATCATGAACTGCCGCCGGTTTGAAACCTGTTAAGTCGACATATGACTCTCCTGGAGGACACTGATACTCAGGATCAGCAAGCCCTGTTGTATCGCAAGTACCAAGTTCAAAGGAATCATAAACGGCATCCAATGTCATTGCTGAAACTCTTAACATTAAGTTCTCTGACAACGCTAACATGCTGTCAAATTCGATCCCTTTATGACTTTCCTTACCGGCATTGACTAAGTTGAAGCCAGTCCCTGAAAAGACATTCGAT
>CACLAG010000015.1:0-32260 GCA_902604945.1 uncultured SAR92 cluster bacterium
ACACTAATTTATGTTCGAGAAAAAGGTATTGTCTTGAACGAACCCTCAGTGGTAGCAATCCGTCATCATCAAGGGCAAAAAATTGTGGACGCTGTTGGTGTAGATGCCAAAAGAATGCTTGGCCGAACACCTGGTGACATTACTGCGATCAGACCGCTTAAAGATGGAGTAATAGCCGACTTTCAGGTAACGGAAAAAATGTTGCTGCATTTTATAAAAAAAGTCCACGACACGAGTTTTTTCCCCCCGAGTCCGAGAGTGCTAATTTGTGTCCCCTGCATGGCGACAGAAGTGGAGAGAAGGGCTATTGAAGAGGCTGCTTATCATGCGGGAGCAAGAGAAGTTCATCTTGTAGATGAACCGATGGCCGCTGCGATTGGTGCTGGTCTGCCTGTAGACGAGGCCGTTGGTTCGATGGTTGTAGACATAGGAGGTGGCACAACCGAGATCGCAATACTTTCTCTTAGTGGAGTAGTTCACGCTGACTCCGTGCGAATTGGTGGTGATTCCTTCGATGATTCGATTGTAAATTTTGTGCGGCGAGAGTACGGAAGCGTTATTGGTGATACAACTGCCGAAAGGATTAAAATGGAAATTGGTGGTGCCTTTCTCGCCAAAGAAGTTCGGCAAATAGAGGTTAGAGGGAGAAACTTAGCTGAGGGTGTTCCCAAGAGCTTTACTCTTACCAGTGATGAGATTCTTAATGCTTTGCAAGAACCTCTAGTCGGGATAGTGCAGGCAGTAAAACGAGTTCTCGAGCAGTCACCGCCAGAACTTGCTTCGGATATTGCCGAGGCCGGTGTCGTGCTCACGGGTGGGGGTGCGCTGTTAAGGGACTTAGATAAATTATTGAATCATGAGACTGGGTTGCCCGTTATCGTTGCTGAGGAACCTTTAACCTGCGTTGCGAGAGGCGGGGGTGAGTTCTTGGATATGATGGATAACAGGAAAATACGTAAGTTAGAGTCTTAAAAATCTCTGACCTGATTCTCCAACAAAAGGTCAGGAGTGCAAGCATCAAAAATCTTTCTGTAAAGTTTTCACAAATTTTAAAACAAGTCTCCATTTTATGTGTCATTGGACTCGCTCTTATCGTAATTAATAGGAATACAAACTGGCTATCGCCAATGAATTCGTTTGTTGATAATGTTGGAATCCCACTTCATTACGTCTCAAATATACCCTCTGATCTTTTAGGTTGGTTATCAAGCATTACAGTCAAGAGATCGGATTTAGAATCAGAAAATACCCAGCTCATCCAAGAAAACTTAATTTATAAAGGTAAATTACAGAGGATGGGTGAGTTGCAGGCTGAAAACATTAGATTAAGATTATTACTTAATGCGACTGAATTACTGATGGATGAAATCCTAGTCACTGAGGTAATTGGTGTTTCAATAACCTCCAAAATTCATACTTTGATAATAAATCGGGGCTCTGAAGACGGTGTTTATATCGGACAACCGGTCCTTGATTCGGAAGGACTTATGGGTCAAGTGACGAGAGTAAATAAGAATTTTAGTACAGTTTTGTTAATTACTGATAGTACTCATGCAATACCCGTCCAAGTCTTAAGAACTGGGATGAGATCTACAGCAGAGGGCATATCAGATTTTAAAACGATGACATTAAGATTTATTTCGCCAACGTCAGACATTAAAGTTGGTGATCAGCTCGTCAGTTCTGGATTAGGTGGTCGATTTCCGGCTGGATATCCTGTTGGGATCGTGACTGCAATAAATCACAAATTAGGAGCTAATTTTGTTAGTGTGGAGGTAACTCCGTCCGCTCATATAAATAAAAGTAAGCATCTGTTGCTTGTTTTTGATGCAACAAAAAAGCGCTCATGAACAGTAACATAGGTATATACTTAGCTTGTTCGATAGTCATTGCATGTGTTTTTCAGTACATGCCGATGTCACAGAGTCTGATTGGTTTGAAACCAAATTTTTTATTATTAAATACATTGGGTTGGATTATTTTTGTGCCAAAAAGATTTGGAGTTGGATTCTCCGCAATTATGGGTTTGATTTATGATCTCATTTCTGGATCTTTAATAGGTATTAATATAATTTCATTTACACTGGTATCAGCAGTTCCAGTTTACTTGATTGGTTGGCTATCTTATTTTTCTTTAAAACAACGGTGCCTTTTCATTCTAGTAACAATTTTATTTTTTGAAGCTTTCAATAGCTTCTTATATTCCTTTTTTGATATACCTACAAACCTAGTACAGATTTTTTTCGTCTCGATAACCTCAGTATGCGTGTGGCCAATTTTTGATATATGTATCAGGAAGATACCGATAAATGGACCAACACAGCACTCTCAGTTTTAGTGCCGCAGTTATTATTTTGCTATGAAAAATTTAATAAATTCGGAATCTAATCACTTTAAGCTAATTAAATTAGTAATAATTTTCCTTCTCATAATCATGGTAACAAGTGTTTTTTTATTCTTGAGAAGTTTTGATGCTTTGCAAACTTATAAAATGAATATCGAGAATAATATAAATGAATCCTCAGAGTTTGATATCAGCATAGGCGATATATCTTTAAGGTGGGGAGACTTTACTCCGATTATAAGTGTTGAAAGTATCAAAATGAATCAGCCTCAATTTCGCACAACCATCATTCTTAATGACCTAATATTAGAACTCGATTTATTTGATAGTGCGATGACTTTAAAACCGGTTATTTCTGATCTATCGGTTGAAGACATTAATGTTGAGTTTAGAACACAATCAGGAACGAAAGAGTTAGACCTTGGAGGCTCTCTTAATTTGGAGATTTTTAAAGGCTTTCAAAGAGCGGTGCTTTTATTAAAAAACGATAATAATAACCAAGTGTTATTGGGTATTCTTGAATCTCGAGGAGACTTGCTTCAGTTTAAAAATAGTGAAATAAGTGGCTATTTAAAAATCTCTGATCTTAATTTACCTCATATTTCATCTGATAATGATGTCTCGAAAAATCACCTCCTAACTGAAGAAATGAAGGGCGAGTTTTGGTTCTCCGCTGAAAATACAAAAAAACTTTTAATTCAAGGAAACTTTGCTGCGACCTCCTTGGGAGCTTTTAGCGAGGCGTATGATATAGATATAGA
The DNA here is from genome assembly GCA_902604945.1 of uncultured SAR92 cluster bacterium. Lineage (GTDB taxonomy): Bacteria > Pseudomonadota > Gammaproteobacteria > Pseudomonadales > Porticoccaceae > AAA300-D14. The sequence goes on from CACLAG010000015.1 coordinate 3,106, forward strand.
CGAGTTAAGTGGTAACTTGAAGGGTTGGTATGGTTTAGATTTGGGTTGGGGTTTCGACTTCAATAATCTTTCAATAAATAAAGAGGGGATTAGATTTGAATCGTTAAATGGCAGTATTGCACAAGTTATAGAGTCTGGACAAAGAGAATATCAATTTTCAATTCATGAGCTAGATATTGAAAAAACATTCCAATTTCTCGACGTATCAAGTTTTTCACAATTAGATGGATTTAAAAGAATACACGGCTCTAGTCCAAAAGGGATACTGAGCTCACTCCAAGTATTTCAGAGCAATAAATCAAGATTATTTTTCGCTAAAGTAAAAAATTTGTCGTTTGAATCTTTCGGAGGTATTCCTGGAGTATATGGTTTAGACGGCTCCTTACGATTACAAAACAGTGAAAATCAATTAGATTTAATGATTGAAGATACCGATGGAATAAGTTTTGAATTTGCAAATATCTTTGATGAAGAACTATATTTTGAATCCTTAAAAGGAGATGCGAATTTGATCTGGGGTCAAGGCGATAATGGTGGTGTTGAATTTAGATCTCTCCTAGATGCGAAGTCGAAAGCTGGAAGTGCTATCATCAATTTTGAGCGCAAAAAAGATCTCAAAAGCGAGAAAAAAGGATATTCTTTTTTATCAATTGGCAGCTCAGAATTGGACGCTTCAAAATTTGAAGAATACTTGCCAACAAATTTAAATAGAGACTTAAGGTTGTGGTTGGAGCGATCAGAAACGAAGGGAAATTTGACAAATTTCAGTTTGATTCAAAAAATCAGTACTGTCGATACCCTCCTTAAAGAGAGAACTACACAATTATTGTTAGATATGGATGACTCTTATCTAAATTATTTAGAGGACTGGCCGCCAATTGAAAAATTTAGTGGCCTATTTTTGATAGAGGACAAGAGTTTTTGGGGAGACTTTTCAAAAGGGAGTCTGAATGGTTTAAACGCGAAGAACTTCTCAGTTCAATTTGATGATTCAAATGATAAGAAATTATTGGCTGTAAGCGGTAACCTTTCCGGGACAATGGGAAAAGCAATTTCCTTTATTGCAGAGACACCATTGTCGGAAAATGTGATGCCCATATTAGAATGGAATTATGATGGGAATATTCGTTCTAAGATTAATCTTGAAATTCCATTGCTTAATATTCATGACAATCAAAAATATAGAAAATATGATGTTAGCTCAGAAGCCTTTGATGTGACTATCGATTTAAAAGGAACCCCAATAACGATAAATAATATATCTGGAGTTCTCGATTACAGTTTGGCTAAAGGGCTCCACTCTAAATGGATAAATGGAAAGTATAAGGGAAGAGAATTTAATTTTAAGTTTATCGAAGATTCTGGTAATCAAAAAGTACTTGTCGAGACGTCAATCATTCCATCTACAATTTCTGAATTTCTTCCTTATTCTTGGGATGAAGTAATTGAGGGTATAGTTCCCCTGAACGGGGAGATTCTTCTAGGTGCTAAAACATCGAGATTAGATGCTGATGATTTAGTGCAAAATCTTGTAACAGTTATGATGGAAAGTGATTTGACAAACAACACTGTGAATTTGCCATTAATTCTTGAGCCTTTTTATGATGGCACTGAAGGGATTGCATTAAAATTCTACTTTGAACCAAAACTCTTCAGGTTAGAAACAATTTTTGGGGATAAAACTCTCGCGGATTTTCGCTATGACAACGGTACTCTTTCTCGAGGACTGATAAGTTACGATAGAGCTATTGGATTGCCTCTGAAAGGCGAGCTTTTATTAGCAGGATATTTACCAAAATTAGATTATTTAGATTTTGGTATTACACCGGCAACGCCAGATTTTCTGTTAGATACAAATTTAATGCCCAGGATCGATTTGAAAATCGATAATGCGCGGTTTGGTATGATGAAATTCAGAAACTTGAAGCTATATACAAAACTTTTAAAGAATCAGAGTAATTCGCGATTTGAGAGTGATTGGGTTGGTGGGACTATTGATGTTTATAATGATAATACAACGCCCGTCGACGTAAATTTGTTTCACTTGGATCTTTCAGGTAAGTTGATGTCTCCTGATAATCTCTTTGAAGATTTTGATCCGAGATTACTGCCAAATTTTGATCTTAATATCGATAAACTTTCTTTTAACCAGAACGACTTGGGTAGTCTAAGGTTTGAATTTCGGTCTAATGAAGAAAAAGTAGCTTTTAATAGAATAGATGGTGAATTGTTGTCATTAAAAATAAAGTCGTCAGGCATACATTCTTCAGACTTTTTTTGGTTTTATGATGGAAGTGTTCATAGAAGTAAGTTCACTGGTTTAATTTCAATCGGCAAAATAGAAGAATTTTTCGATGTTTTTGAAGTTCCAACGCCGTTAGATAGCGAGTCTGGAGAACTCTTATTCTCTGTCGATTGGGATGATAAACCTTGGGAAATAAGAAAAGATAATGCAATGGGAGAATTGCAAATTGACCTATACAAAGGGAGCTTTTATAACTCATCGACTGGTGCAAACACTGCCCTTAAACTTGTTAGTCTGTTTAATTTTGCCAACTGGCTAAAAAGGTTACGCCTAGATTTTTCGGATGTGATAGATGAGAATCTTCCTTACGACCACCTTTCTGGTGCTGTAAAGTTTAATAATGGGTTAGCTGAATTTAAAAAGCCACTAGAAATGAGTATGCCATCTGGGAGGATGGCTATTTCGGGAAATATTGATGTTTTAAATGAAACTGCAGACGCAACTTTAATCGCTACTCTTCCGGTTGCAACAAATTTACCGTGGTTAGTTGCCTTGATGGGTGGTGTTCCAGCTGCAGCAGGTGTATATATAACAAGTAAAATCGTCGAAGAACAGATGGACCGACTATCTAGTATAAGGTATAGCATAGAGGGTAAATGGGATGAATTAGAAGTAAAGGCGCAAGAGATTTTTGCATCAAAATTGCAAGAGTAATAACTTGTTATCAAATAAATTACTCAAACTAGCAAGATAGAGGAAAGACCAAGAAATGACACAAAACCGACCACGTCGGTTACCGTAGTAAGCACAACAGAACCTGCAACCGCGGGGTCAGCATTAAGAGCTTTCAATATGATTGGAATAAGAGTGCCGGCAATCGCGGCCGCCAGAAGATTAAAGACCATTGCAGAACCCATTATTACGGCGAGCATGAGGTTATCAAACCAAAATGCCACTACTAAACCTGTGACTAGAGAGAAACATAAACCATTGATCGCTCCAACTGCAAATTCTTTGCTAAAGAGCCATTTAATATTTTTTTTCTCTACTTGTCCGAGAGCTATACCTCTGATGACAACTGTAAGAGTTTGACTGCCCGCCACACCTCCCATACTAGCAACAATCGGCATTAAAACTGCAAGTGCAACAAGTTGCTCTAATGTATCTCTAAATATATCGATAGCTGAAGAGGCAATAATTGCTGTGATTAAATTTAAACCGAGCCACAAACTTCTTTTGGGGGCAGTTTTTTTAACTGATAAAAACGTATCTTCGGTATCGCTCAACCCACTCAACGCAAGTAGCGAATGATCTGCATCATCCACAATAATATCGACGGCATCATCTATTGTAATTTGTCCAAGCAGATTATTATCGTCGTCCACTACGGGAGCTGAAACAAGATTAAAAATTTTAAAGGTCATTGCAACATCTGAGTCAGAAATATTTGCATTAATGACTTTATAGTCACGTTCTATTAGTTGATCAATGGTTTTCGATGATGAGGATGTAAGCAGTTTATTTATTGGTAGAGTGCCGATAAACTTGTCTGACCTATCTACCACAAAAATATTATCATAATTACTCGGTATGCTCTCAAACCTTCTCAAATAACGAAGAACAATTTTTACTGTAATATCAGGCCTGACAGTAATTACATCAGGATTCATCATCCCTCCAGCCGTATCCTCTTGGTAGGTCAAAACTTCCTCAATACGCTTTCTGTCTTGTTTTGACATTTGATTTAAAACCGTAGGAATTATTTGTTCGGGAATATGCTGGAGTATGTCTACAACTTCATCGATATCTAGTCCTGATGTTAATAGCGCGACTGATGATGCGTCCATATCTTCTAAAATTTCATTTTGTATCTCGTCAGATAAATCGTGCATCACCTCCCCAGACGTGTCTGGATCCACTAGGCTCCAAATAATTTGTCTAAATTTTGAAGGAGTGCTTTCTATTTGATGTGCGATTTCTTGAGCTGACAAGCTGTTCAAAGATTTTTTTACAGAATCTATAGATTCGCTGTTTATCGAACCTTCAAGGTAAGCCAGTAGATTTTCAAATTGCATAACGCAAATCGTCCATACCCTAAATCACATTATCAAATCTTTTTCGTTCACTAGATGATGGTATACTTAGACCTTCTCTGTATTTTGCGACAGTCCGTCGAGCTATATTGATACCCTGCTCCTGCAATAGTTCCGTGAGTTTGTTATCGCTGAGAGGTTTGTGAGGTATTTCAGCATTAATAAGCTCTTTTAAAATAGCGCTTACAGCGGTTGAGGAGCACTCTCCACCACTTGCTGTTGCAACATGGCTAGAAAAGAAATACTTAAGTTCATATATTCCTTGAGGAGTTGCGAGGTATTTTGCAGTCGTCACTCTTGATATAGTTGACTCGTGCAGTTCTAAGCGTTCAGATATATCAGAAAGTATCATGGGTTTCATGGAAACTGGACCAAATTCAAAAAAGTCTTCCTGTAGCTCGACAATACAGTTCACAACTCTTAATAAAGTTTCATTTCGACTCTCCAGGCTCTTTATAAACCATTTAGCCTCCGCGAGACTATTTTTAAGATACATGTTCTCTTGACTGTTATCCGATTGTTTTATCAAGTTTTTATAGGTCTCATTTATCCTCAATTTAGGATTATGTTCATTATTTAGTCTAACCCTCCAAGTATTAGAAATTTTAGTCACATATGCATCAGGTGTAATATATTCAGCTATATTCTCTTGCAAGGACTCTCCCGGATGCGGATTTAAACTCCTTATTAAATTTATGGCGCCTTTAAGCTGTGTCATCGATATCTGAGTTTTTTTCAATAATTTTTCTGAAGTCAGTTTCCCAATATCTTCTAAGAATTGATTCACTAGTGTTTTTGCTTCGTTAAGAAAAGGCGTAGTTACTGCTAATTGGTCTAACTGAATAATCAAACATTCCTTTAGGTTCCGAGCAAAAACACCGGGTGGATCAAACTGTTGGAGTCTTTTCAGCACAGCGAGGATTTCGGATTCAAACGTATCCTCCTCGTCCCCTTTGGAACTATGTAAATCAAAGATGTCTGTAATATTTGCTTTTAATAATCCATCATCATCCAGTGCATCCGTTAATGTCTCTGCGATGCTGTGATCATCTGGGCCAAAAGGCGTCAGATTTAACTGCCAGAGTATGTGATCTTTTAAAGACTGAGTTACCTGATATACCTGGTCCAGATTGAGTTCAGATTTTGAATTCGAGAGGTTATTACTGCTAACTGTATTGGCTAAAGATTGCGTGTCAAAGTCAAAGGTGTTGTCCCACTCCATATTTTCGGTTGCTTGTTCAGTCGTTTTTGTGTCTGTAATTTGATCGTCGAAGATCTCTAGTTTTTGATCATTTATTGTATTTTCATTTTGAGTGATTTCAGCATGGCCTTCCGTTTGACCTGCATTGTCTACTTCATTGGTATCTTCCAGTAGTGGGTTTGAATAAAGCTGATCTGTAATCTCTTGGCTCAGCTCTAGTGTCGACAGTTGAAGCAACTTTATAGCCTGTTGCAGTTGAGGAGTCATAGTTAACTGCTGACTGATTTTTAGCTGCAAACTTTGCTTCATAATTGGACTCTAGATATTAAGTAAGCAATTTTAATGCCATATAGAGTTAGTAGGCAACTTTTCAATAATTGTATGCTATTTATATTATGAAATTCTCACCTAAATAAATTTCCTTTACTTTTTTATTATTTAAAATTTCGTTACTTGTACCCTCAGCTATTACCCTGCCTTCTCCAATAATATATGCTCTCTCGCAAATATCGAGCGTTTCTCGGACGTTGTGATCTGTGATCAATATTCCAATACCTTTATTTTTTAGTTGATTTATCACTTTTTTTATATCATTCACCGATATCGGGTCAACACCAGCAAACGGCTCATCTAACAAAATAAACTTTGGATTGGAAGCAAGCGCTCTTGCGATTTCAACTCGCCTGCGCTCTCCACCAGATAGGGTTATACCTAATGATTTTCTGATATGAACAATATTAAACTCTACCAAGAGATTTTCTAGAAAATCTGTCCTTTCTTTCGGCAGTATTGATTTTTGAGTCTCAATAACTGCGAGGATATTTTCCTCCACATTAAGATTCTTAAAAATTGAGGGGTCCTGCGGTAAATATCCCACTCCCTTTCTTGCTCTGCCATGGATTGGTAATCGAGTTAAATCATCTCCATCAATTGAAACTTTCCCGCTATTTTGATTCACAAGTCCTAAGATCAAGTAAAAACACGTAGTCTTGCCAGCTCCATTGGGACCTAGCAAACCAACAATCTCCCCATGTTTGACTGAGAGAGAGATATCATTGATCACAGATTTTGCTTTGTAAGTTTTTTTTAAATTTTCGGCTTTAAGCATCTTATTGTAGTAAACCTTTAAAATTATCAGATTCCTGGAGTCGCTATTGCTGGAATCAACAGCTGAATCCTGTTTTGCTCGTCTTTATCTCCACCTTTCGCCTGCCAAGTGTCCAAGGTAAGGTCGTATGTTATAGAGTCTCCGCGTATAACTGTCCCATTATTCTGAAGCGTGGCATTATTTTTAAGATCGACAATGTTCTTATCGACTGAGTAAGATAGATTGTTTGCTTCGGCTTTAATCAAAGTTTGATCTGAAGCTTCATATTCAAGGGTAGATGGCAATCCCTCGCAAACAATCGACTTTGCACTTCCCTCAGCATAAAAAATCTGAATTTGATCCGCTTTAATTAGCAGATTTCCTTGCGAAATTTCTACATTACCTCGATACATAGTATAACCAGTTTTTTCACTTCTCTCTGCATAATCTGCATTAACCGATATGATGTTTCTAGAACTCGTTTCGCCTGCAACTTTGCCAATAGAGATAATCAAAAAAAATGCTATTACAAAAGTTTTAATCCGCATAATAAGTCGCACTAATTTTGGAAAAAAGTATTGTGTTGTTGTTTTTAAGGTCGATTAAAAATTTTTCGCCAGTGATTTCATGATTTTTTTCTTGCAAATTAAACCGGCTTTGACTAGACAGAGCCATCGTAGGAATGTTGTAGTTTATCGATGATGATGAAAGATTTCTTTGACCAGCGCTGGTTTGAAGAATACCTTCAACTGAATTAAATAGCTTTAGATCTCCTTTATCAGGATCAAAAGTACCTTTCTTAGAGGACAGTGAAAAGCTTGAAATTTCAAAAGATTCATTTTGGTTAGACCCAATTGCTCGCGGTTCATAGAGAGTTAAAATTTTTTCTCCCTCCAGTGATTCTAGCTTTATTGCCTTTAGAGTAAGCATTTTTTCCCCATTATTGGAATAGATCTGTGTCTCAGAATTTGTCATAAAGCTTTCGATACTGTCCTGAGTGAATATTTTTTTATTTTTTTGTTGTAAAAATGATTCGGGTGGGGAGTCCCAAACTATTAGAAACCAGCCAAGCATTAGCAATGACACGGATACAAAAAATATTTGACGAATCATAAATATTTCTCGATCGACGAGTTCAATTTATTTTGTGATTGTAAAATAAGCTCCGCTAGTTCTCTCACAGCTCCCTCCCCACCGTTGCTCTTTACTTGCCAATCAGCAGATTCAATCAAAATGGAAGGTGAATTCGCAACACAAACTCCAAGTCCTACCATTTTAATAACTTGTAAATCCGGGAGATCATCGCCAAGATATGCTACTTCACTCAGTGAAATTGATTTTGTTTTTAAAAACTTCTTTAATGTTCCTGCTTTATCCCCTGAGCCTTGAAACACAGGGTCCAATTCAAGCTCTCTTGCTCGATGATTAACAGATTCTGCTTGTCTCGCAGTAATAATACCAGCTCCTATATTGTTTATTTTTAGCAATTTAATGCCTAAACCATCTTTTATGTTAAATGCTTTAAGTTCTTCGCCACGATCACTGAAATATAATTTTCCATCTGTAAGAACACCATCAACATCAAGAAATAAATATTTTATTTTTTTAGCAGCATTTACAACACTGTCCGGGACTAATTTCATTTTTTTAAACCAGTTTTCAAAATATCATGAAGATGAACCACACCAGAGATTTGGTCATTATCAGAGACGACAAGTGATGTTATTTTTGATTGATGCATTATTCTGAGTGCATCAGATGCGAGAGTGTCACTTGATATTATTTTCGGTTTTTTTGACATCACGTTCTCAATTTGAGTGCTTTTGAGATGATATTCAGAGTCAATAGCTCTTCTAAGGTCTCCATCAGTAAAGATACCAAGTAGCGCATTATTTTGGGATACTACCAAAGTCATTCCCAAGCCTTTCAAATTCATTTCTAGAATACCGTCACGAATAGTTTGATGAGCTAAAACCTTTGGGATTTGATCGAGTGTATACATCAGTTCAGCCACTGTGAGTGTTAGTTTTCTTCCCAAAGCTCCAACTGGATGAGACAGAGAAAAGTCTTTTTCACTAAATCCGCGGGCTTCAAGAAGTGCTATTGCAATTGCATCTCCAAGCACCAGAGACATCGTAGTACTTGTAGTTGGAGCAAGATTGAGAGGACAAGCTTCGTCTAATCCTAGGATGTCTAGATTTACATCAGAATAGGTTGCAAGTTCAGATGATTTGTCTCCACAAATACTAATTATCGGTACACCTAATCTTCTTAAGCTGGGTAAAAAAGATATTATTTCTGAGGTGGAGCCTGAGTTTGATATTGCTATAAGAAGATCACCTTCTGAAAGTGCTCCAAGATCTCCATGATTGGCCTCTGCAGGATGAAGAAAGAATGATGGAGTTCCGGTACTTGAGAGAGTTGCAGAAATTTTTTTAGCGACATGTCCTGATTTCCCCATACCAGTGACAACCGTTCTTCCTTCTACGTTGAGTATAAGTTCGCATGCCTCGATGAACGAGCCGTTAATACTCTGTCTCAAAAATTCTAGAGCATCGTATTCTTTTTTGATGGTTCGTTTTGCAGATAAGACATAATTATTCATTTCATTCACTTTTTTTAATTTTGATTCGTGGTCTCAAGTCATTTAAAAGAAAATCACGACATAATAGAATAAGTACATACCAAGAAAAAGCATTCCTTCTAATTTACCAATAGCACGCCCTTGTGTTGTGCCCTTAAATTTTAATTTATGCATAACAATGCCAATCAAATATGCTGTTAATATAGCCATGCACAAAAAGTCCCTATTAAACACAGCATTTGGAAGTTGAGTTGGAGAAATAATACCCGCAATAGACATTACTAAAACAATATTGAAAATGTTAGATCCAATAATATTTCCAATCGCAATGTCATGATTTTTTTTCACGGCGCTTGTGATTGATGCTGCCAATTCTGGAAGGCTGGTTCCCAGTGCTAGTATTGTTGCTCCGATCAGAAGCTCACTTATTCCAAACATCATGGCGATCGATTGGGCGCTTTTGACGGTGAACTCAGATCCAATAAGTAGAGCTACAAGCCCTAAAAAAAACCAAAGAAATGATGACTTTAATTCAGAGTGCTCAAAAGAGAGACTTCCCAATTCTTTTTTTACTGATTTTCCAGTATCAAATTTGTATTTTGAAACTAAATATAACGCGATTGGTATAAAGGTTAAAAAAAGTATAGTGCTTTCACCTAGTCCCAAAATATTATCATATAAGCATAGCCCCGCCAGAAAACTAACAATTGCGAGAATCGGTATCTCTTTTTCAAGGAGAGAAGCATTAATTGGGATTTTGCTGATACATGCGGTCACTCCAAGCACCAAACCAATATTTGCGATATTTGATCCGATAGCGTTTCCAACTGCAAGTTGAGTTGAGTCATTAAGGGCTGCATTAATAGAGACTAAAATTTCCGGTGCTGATGTGCCAAGCGAAACGATAGTCATCCCGATAACAATCTTTGGGACTCCAAGGGCGTTCGATATAACGATGCTTCCATCAATAAATTTTGTAGCGCCCCAAATTAGCAGAGAAATGCTAGCTAAGAGAATTAGGATTTGAATAACAGTATCCATAGAAAGGATGGGTAGTGTGCGCCTTCTTTTTTAGTAATTAAAGAATGTTATAGTGATAGAATTGAAATGTCAGTAATAAAGTTTACATTGAGATCTTTTATGGGAAATAAGTATTTAAAGCAGAGGGTGATTGGCATCCATTTTTTTATCCTTTCTGTGTTGCTCATCGGCAATAGCTCCCAACTCTTTGCCATCAATATAGGAAGCGATAATTTCAGACAAAATCCATTTGACAGTGTTGAGGAAATGACAAATCAACTCTTAATTATTATTGACGCTCATCGGAGCAATTATCCTGAAAACGAGGAAGATTATTTTTTGTCATTAAATAATTTGCTGGGAGATTTTGTGGAGTTTAATTTTGTAGCGAAAAGGGTCATGGGTTCTAGTTATGGCGAGGTTGATCCAAAGTTGAGAAAAAGTTTTTTAGATGTGTTCAAAAGAGGACTAATCGAGTCATATGGAAGAGGTCTGATGGCATACAGCAACGAGGAAATTGTCATTCTTAACCGTCAAAATTTATCTGATGCCGGGAGAGTGATTGTAAAACAAGAGATTCAAGATGGAAATTCTTCATATCCTTTGCAATATATGATGGTAAGAAAAAGATCGGATAAAACCTGGACAATTGTGAATGTCTCATTAAATGGCATTGATTTGACAAAGACTTTTGCGAGTCAATTTCGAAATTCAATTACTCGGCATTCAGGAAACTTGAGTAAAGTTATCGATACTTGGTTATGAGTCACTGCTTATAATAGTTGAAATTCTATGGATAAAGACGAGGTAGCGAAAATACTCAAACCTGCATTTCCAGGTGATTTAATTGAGGTGGATGGCGAAAATAGCTATTTTACAGTCTCGATAGTTAGTGATAAGTTTGAAAATCTTACCAAATTGAAACGTCAACAATTTGTATACTCATGTCTTACAGATCAAATCTCAAGTGGTGCAATACATGCTTTGGATTTCCATTTGAATACAGTCTCTGAGCATAAAAATAGTCAATTGTGACGCAAAATAAAGCGATAGTGATGAGGTTCTCGTGAGCAAATTGGTCATTAATGGAGGAAAGCAATTAAATGGCGAAGTAAGTATATCGGGTTCCAAAAATGCAGCACTGCCGATTTTATCAGCTTCTCTGTTAGCTGAAGGATTAGTGTCAGTATCAAATGTACCTAAATTGCAAGATGTCGAAACTCTCATTGATCTCCTTGCAGCGATGGGTGTTAACGTAATCAGAACAGACGATCACTCAATTGAACTAAGCGCTGCAAAGCTGACCAGTTATACAGCACCTTACCACCTTGTTAAGAAAATGCGGGCGTCAATTTTAGTGCTAGGTCCGCTTTTGGCAAGGTTTGGGCAAGCTAATGTGTCTTTCCCTGGTGGTTGTGCAATTGGTAACCGTTCTGTTGATATGCATTTAGAAGGGCTACGAGCAATGGGTGCGAGCATCAACATTGAACATGGATATATTCGTGCTGAATGCGAGGGTCAATTGCACGGGGCAGAAATATATCATGATTCGGTCTCTGTCGGTGCCACCGAAAATCTTATGATGGCGGCTTGTTTGGCTCGTGGGCAAACTGTAATTCACAATGCCGCGAGAGAACCTGAAATTGTCGATCTGGGGGAATGCTTAATTCGCTGGGGCGCTAAAGTAAGAGGTTTGGGTAGTTCCAAGCTCGTAATCGAAGGGGTTAAGACCCTCTCAGGCGGATATCATAGGGTTATACCAGATAGAATCGAGGCAGGTACTTTTATGGCTGCCGTCACAGCCACAGGAGGTCGAATTAAACTAGCGAATGCAGATCCTTCGCACTTGTATGCAGTGATGAAAAAATTGAGAGATACAGGAGCGAAGATTACAAGTAACAGAAATTCAATTATGATAGAAATGTCCGGTAAGAAGTCAAAGGCCGTTGACATAAAGACCGCACCCTATCCGGGGTTGCCCACAGATATGCAAGCTTTATTCACAGCATTGAGCACTGTTTCTGAAGGTACCTGTTTTTTAGAGGAAACAATCTTTGAAAATAGGTTTATGCATGTGCAGGAGTTAAAAAGAATGGGCGCCGATATCTCGGTAAAAGATAATATTGCGCGAGTTGTTGGAATCCAGAATCTTTATGGAGCAGAGGTAATGGCCTCTGACTTGCGGGCATCAGCAGCTCTAATAATTGCAGGCTTGGTTGCAAGTGGCAAAACTACAGTTTTTGGCATGGAGCACACCGATAGAGGTTATGAAAATATTGATTTAAAGCTTGCATCTTTGGGTGCTGATATTGTGAGAATTTAGTTTTAGAATAAATTATTCAGCGTTTCAAAGCCCGATCACCTGAGTACACCGTCAACTGAGTAATGTTGTCTCCGCTTAAAATTTTAAGTAAGACTGGTTGTCCAGGAGCAACATTGATGATCTGTGAGATGCTTTGCTCAGGGTTTATTATCGGATTACCATCGATCGAAAGTATGATGTCGCCAGTTTGAAGTCCTGCCTTTGCAGCTGGGCTATCTGAGATTATTTGGGAAATTATAAAGCCTAGGTTAGATCCTACTTCTGTTCTTTTCGAACTTGTAATTGTAACAAGATCAGCACCAATCCCAAGCCAACCACGAATTACCCTCCCATATTTAATAATATCTGAGGTCACTTTTACAACTTCATCAACTGGTATGGCAAATCCTATTCCTGATGCACCATTTCCATTTAACGAAGCCGTATTTATTCCTATAAGTTTGCCGGTGATATCCACAAGCGCGCCTCCTGAACTACCTTCATTTATCGCGGCATCCGTCTGGATAAAGTTCTCCAATACATTAAGTCTGAGGCCATTAATGCCTGTCGCACTAATGATGCCTTGGGTGACAGCTTGACCAATTCCTCTAGGATTTCCAATTGCTAATACAATATCACCTACACTGGCTTTACTTGGATCTCCCGAGCGTATTGCGGTCAAGGAATTAAGATTGATTTGCAGAATTGCCAAGTCTATTTCTTCATCCCATCCGATCACGTCGGCTGGACTCTCTCTTCCGTCATGTAATAGAACTTTGATCTTTAAAGCATCTTTAATTACATGGAAATTGGTAACTATGATACCGTTAGTTTGCATTATTACACCCGATCCAAGGGATGTTTTTAACGTTCTATTATTTGAATCACTAAGGCTGTATATATTTACAACACTTGGAGCAGCGGCTGCTACTGCGCCAGAATATGACATACGCTCCGAGAATTTTTCTTGAACTTTGTCGTTCACTAGTTTTTCTATCTCGATGACAGAAACTTTTCTGTTGTTAAAAGATATTTCAGGAACAATAAGAATTATTAAAATTGCGACAGTTATTCCTATCAAAGCGGGCTGGAAAGCGAAGGCTAAATAATTTTTTAAGTTTTTAGGTGAGTTCATTGCGATGATAACCTTATCTTAGATAAGTGCTTTATTTCTTAGAAGATTGGATAAATTCGGATTCGGATTACTTGCTGATTTAAACAGCACCAAAATGTTACCCACCAATTGAACTAGCATAGCTTCATTTTTCTCGCATATTTGCTTGCACAATTCTGACTTTTCAATTCTAGAATGTGAAGAAATTTTAATTTTGATTAACTCATGGCGGACAAGAGCTTGTTCTATCTCAGATTCAATAGTTTCGCTTAATCCATTTTTCGAAATATGTATGATAGGCTTTAGATGGTGTCCCAAGCCTCGGAGGTATTTTTTTGATATGCTTGAGTTATTCATAATATTGCTCATATTAGTTGTTAATGTATATTTTTTCTAGAAGAAACCTATGGCGAAATCTAAAAATCGAAAATGGATAGATCGACATGTTTCCGATGTATATGTCAAAAAGTCGAAGTCAGATGGCTTTCGGTCGAGAGCTAGTTATAAACTTTTAGAGATATTAGAAAGCAGGCCTTTAATCCGCCGAGGGGATACGGTCGTAGATTTAGGGTGTGCGCCAGGCGGCTGGTCTCAAGTCGCCAAGGCTGCGGTTGGTACCGAAGGATCTGTTATCGGAGTTGATGTTCTTGAAATGTCACCGATACCGCAAACTGAATTTATACAAGGGGACTTTAGCGAAAAAAAAGTGTTAGATCTCTTGTGTTCAAAATTAGAAAATAAAAGTGTTAAACTTGTAATTTCAGATATGGCCCCAAACATTACTGGAGTGAGTGCAATAGATTTGCCAGCCCATTACGAGTTAGTTGATTTGGCGTTGGAGTTTTGCCTAGTCCAATTATCTGAAGGAGGGCATTTTATAATTAAATTGTTTCAAGGGTCGGGCTTCGATTCGGCGGTAAATGAAATAAGGAAATTTTTTAAAAAGATTAAACTTATAAAGCCTGAAGCGTCCAGAAAGAAGTCAAGAGAGGTGTATTTGTTAGGGGAATACTTTCGTCAACAAGAAATTAAAAGTGAGGTAGTTTTAAAGTGAGCGATTTAGCGAAAAATTTTGTGGTGTGGATTATCCTTGCCGCGATACTAATGTTTGTTTTTAACAGCTTCTCGCCAGAAACTGAACAAAATGACATAGATTACTCCGCGTTTTTAAGCGAAGTGCGGAATGATAGAGTTTCGGAAGTGACGATTGCCGATTTAATCATATACGGTGAGAGGAATGACGGCTCTGACTTTAGAACTGTAAGACCAAATGTTCAAGATCCAAAACTAATGGATGATTTGGTTAACCATAATGTCCGTATAGTTGGAAAGGAACGTGAAGAGCCAAGCCTCTTTTCTCAGCTTCTTGTCGCAGCATTCCCAATCCTTTTGATTTTGGCAATTTTTGTCTTCTTTATGCGCCAGATGCAAGGTGGAGGTGGGGGCAGAGGCGGCCCCATGAGTTTTGGAAAAAGTAAGGCGAAACTTCTAACGGGAGATCAAATAAATACAACATTCGCGGACGTAGCTGGAGTTGATGAGGCAAAAGAGGATGTTAGTGAACTGGTTGAGTTTCTGAGTGATCCGGGAAAATTTCAACGACTTGGAGGGCGAATTCCGAAGGGAGTTCTGATGGTGGGGCCACCAGGCACGGGAAAGACCCTTTTGGCCAAAGCCATCGCGGGTGAGGCAAAAGTACCCTTTTTCTCTATATCTGGATCTGACTTTGTGGAAATGTTTGTTGGAGTAGGCGCATCTCGAGTAAGGGATATGTTTGAACAAGCCAAAAAGCAGTCGCCTTGTATCATATTTATTGACGAAATCGATGCGGTTGGTCGGCATCGTGGTGGTGGCTACGGTGGCGGCAATGATGAAAGAGAGCAAACACTTAATCAGTTATTAGTTGAAATGGACGGTTTCGAAGGAAACGAGGGAGTTATAGTTATAGCTGCCACTAATAGACCTGATGTTTTGGACAAGGCATTACTTCGACCAGGTAGGTTTGATCGCCAGGTTTATGTATCACTCCCAGATATTAGGGGTAGGGAACATATATTGAAGGTGCATTCGAGGAAGGTTCCGCTCCACGAAAGCGTAAGCTTATCTGTTTTAGCCAGAGGCACTCCGGGTTTTTCTGGGGCTGATCTTGCAAATTTGGTTAATGAGGCTGCCTTATTTTCTGCTCGGGCGAATCGGCGCTTCGTGACAATGGAGGAGTTTGAAAAGGCCAGAGACAAAATTATGATGGGCGCAGAGAGAAAATCAATGGTGATGTCTGAGAAGGAGAAAATTAATACGGCTTATCATGAGGCGGGGCATGCAATCATTGGACGCTTAGTTCCACAACATGATCCCGTTCACAAGGTGACTATTATTCCGAGAGGGAGAGCTTTAGGCGTAACACAATATTTACCAGAAGAGGACAGATATAGCATGAATAGGATTCAGCTTTTCAGTCAGCTGTGCAGTTTATTCGGTGGTCGGATAGCAGAAGAAATAGTAGGAGGCTTTGATAACGTCACGACTGGTGCTTCTAATGACATCGAAAGGGCGACTCAAATGGCGAGAAATATGGTTACCAAGTGGGGTCTAAATCAAAAAATGGGACCTGTTCTTTACGGTGAAGACGAGTCGCAAGTCCCGGGCGGGGGTAATACTCACTATTCAGAGGACACATCCAGGGAAATTGATCAGGAGGTCAGAATAATCCTAGATGAGGCATACAAGAAAGCCACGAAGCTACTGGATGAAAACAAAGATATTTTAGATTCAATGAAAGATGCTTTGATTGAGTATGAGACAATCGATGCTGACCAAGTCGATGATTTGATGAATCGTAAAGCTGTAAGAAAACCCAAAGACTGGGATAAAACGGACAAGGATGGCGGTTCAAGTAAAGAAGATAAAAAAAATGTGACTGATAACGACCCTGAAATTGGGTCAGCCGTCGAAGAGATTTAAAATAGACGTTGAATTGAGGTTTTGATTCTCAATTGAAGAATCGGATTTTGTTGAATTGTCACTCATACTGCCTAGTACCAATGACCTGCTTAAGAGTAAGCGGTCGCCATTAATAATGGGAATTATTAATGTAACGCCAGACTCATTCTCTGATGGTGGAGCTTTGTTCAATGGCTCACAGTTGCATTTGGACAGCTTGCGCGGTTCGGTGCAGTCAATGGTCTCAAGTGGCGCAGATATTATTGACATCGGAGGTGAGTCCACCAGGCCTGGTGCAAAGCCAATTTCTACTCAAGAAGAACTAGATCGTGTCCTACCTGCTATAAATTTGATTTCAAAGGAATTTGCAATTCCAATTTCTATAGATACGAGCAATCCGACCGTGATTAACGAAGCATCAAAGTACCACATTAGTTTAATAAACGATGTAAGAGCTTTGCAAAATGAAGGAGCAGTCGAAGCTGCAGCAAAATCGGGACTTCCGGTTTGTTTGATGCATATGCAAAACCAACCAAGAGATATGCAAGAGGACCCAAATTATGGAAGGGTTGAAGAAGAGATATTTAAATTTTTGATGGAGAGAAAAAGCGTTTGTGTGGCATCGTCAATTAAAGAGGAAAATATAATTTTAGATCCAGGATTTGGATTTGGAAAGAAATTACATCATAATCTCCAGCTTTTTAGATCTCTACCTAGGTTCGTAGAGACAGGGCAGCCAATTTTGGTTGGCATTTCACGAAAGGCTATGGTTGGAGAGATAACTGGGGTTGAGCACCCGGAAAAGAGAACAATTGGCAGTGTTGCTTTTGCATTATTGGCCGCTCAATATGGCGCATCGATATTGCGGGTACACGATGTTTTAGAGACAAAGCAAGTGCTCGCGGTTTTAAAAGCTGTAGGCTCTCATGAGGATGAATAATGGTAAAGAAATATTTCGGCACAGATGGTATTCGAGGCACAGTAGGTGTTTTTCCTATAACAGCTGACTTTATGCTAAAGATTGGTTGGGCAGCAGGAACTGTTTTTAAACAACACTCCAAAGGGAAAAAAAAGAGAGTTTTAATCGGCAAAGACACGCGCGTTTCAGGCTATATGTTTGAATCTTCTCTGGAGGCAGGTCTAATTGCAGCAGGTATTGACGTCTTTATGCTCGGACCTATGCCGACTCCTGCCATAGCGTACTTAACTCGGGCGTTTAGAGCATCAGCCGGAATCGTCATAAGTGCTTCTCACAACTCGTTTGAAGATAATGGAATTAAGTTTTTTTCATCAGAGGGATATAAATTACCAGATACGGTAGAAGCGGAAATAGAAAAGCTTATTGATACCCCCGTGGTTACGAATAGTGCAAGCGAATTAGGTAAAGCAGTTCGGATAAATGATGCAACTGGAAGGTATGTGGAATTTTGCAAAGCATCTTTTCCCCAGGGGCTAAATTTATCTCCCTACAGAGTAGTTGTGGATTGTGCGAATGGAGCGACTTACAACGCGGCTCGAAAGGTTTTTAAGGAGCTTGGGGCATCTGTAACCTCGATTGCAATTGAACCTAATGGATTCAACATTAATGAGTCTTGTGGCTCGACGCATATGGCTAATGTGTGTGAGAAAGTAAAGGAAGAAAAAGCTGATTTTGGGATAGCATTTGATGGAGATGGAGATCGGGTGCTTTTCTGTGATGAAAATGGTTCAGTAGTTGATGGAGATGACCTTCTATATTTAATAGCGAAGGATTATCACTTTCATTCCAGATGTGATGGAGTTGTGGGAACAGTTATGACTAACGCCGGGATTGAGCTTGCATTACAAGATCTTGGGATACCATTTTTTAGGTCTAAAGTTGGAGATCGTCATGTGATTGAGATGATGAAGCTCAAGGGATGTAAGTTCGGTGGAGAAAGTTCTGGACATATTGTCTGCTCAGATCTTAACACAACAGGAGATGGAATAATTTCTGCTCTTCAGGTTGTTAGTGCGGTTGTAAAAAGCGGTAAAAAGCTATCTTCACTTGTTTCGGAAATTAAAAAAATCCCTCAGGTCATGGAAAATGTGAAAGTTCCAAAATCCTTTGTTTTTGATCCTAAAGTAATGCAAGAGGCTGTTGAAAATTCAGAGAGAGCTTTAGGAACGCTGGGCAGAATTTTGGTGCGACCCTCAGGCACTGAACCAGTTATAAGAATAATGGCGGAGGGGCGGGATGAAAATATTGTGCGAGGAGAGGTTGATAAATTAAGCGAGTTATTGAAGAGCTCTCAATGAGAGTAATCATTACTCGACTGCTGAAAACATTGGCGTTAGAAATTGAATCCTGCAATAACTTCGCTCTGTAAGGACGCACCTTGAGAAAAAAACTATTGGTAGGCAATTGGAAAATGAATGGTTGTCTTACTAGCATTTCAAAATTGACCGAAAGTATTGTATCGAGGACTTCGATGCTCGAGAATTGTGAAATTGTTCTTGCTCCGTCCCATGTATATTTGGATGCAGTTGGAAAGTTACTCTCAAACAGTCATGTTAGTCTTTCCTCTCAAGATATAAGTATGTTTCCAAGCGGAGCTCACACTGGTGAGGTCTCTGCGGAGATGGTTTTAGATATGGGATGCCGCTATGCGATCATTGGGCACTCAGAGAGACGGCTAAAATATGGCGAAACTAACAAAAGTATAATGCGGAAAATTTTTCAAGCTCTCGAGCATGGAATATATCCAATTTTGTGTGTCGGAGAGACGAAGGACGAAAAGGCTGAAGGAAACACTATTAAGGTCATTCAAAATCAAATCTCTCAGGTTTTTGATTATATTGGAACTGAACTACAAGAAAATATTATAATCGCCTATGAGCCGGTGTGGGCAATAGGAACTGGTGATAATGCCTCAGCAAATGACATACAAAATGTCTTAAATGCGGTAAGGATGAGTTTAGGTAAATTAGGATCTGATTCGACCCTTATTTATGGTGGAAGTATTAACTCTGAGAATGGGGCCACTATCTTTGAGCAGCCAGATGTCGACGGCGGGCTGATTGGAGGTGCGTCTTTGGATGGAGTAAAGTTTAGTAAGTTGGCTCAAATATTACAGAGGGTTAAGTAGGTCATGGAAGATATTATATTAGTGATACATTTCGTCATTGCAATCCTGATTATTGGTTTTGTACTTATACAACAAGGAAAAGGTGCTGAGGCTGGAGCATCTTTTGGAGCTGGAGCATCCCAAACAGTTTTTGGTAGTGGAGGAAGTTGGAATTTTTTTAGTAAAGTTACAGCATTTTTGGCGACCTTATTTTTCGTGACTAGCGTTACACTAGCTGTTTATGCAAAAAACAAGGTGGTTGTTGAGACCATTGACATCCCAGGTGGTGATGAAAGCCTACTGGAAATCCTCGACTCAAGTAATGATTTGCCAAACGATTCGGCAGCTGACCAACAACCAACTATGTCAGATTTACCTCAATAACTGAATTGCCCAAGTGGTGGAATTGGTAGACACGCTATCTTGAGGGGGTAGTGGCGAAAGCCGTGCCGGTTCAAGTCCGGCCTTGGGCACCAATTAAAAATAACTTTGTTTATAGACACTCAACCTGGTATTTGGAAAATGAGTTAAAGATCTATAACTATTGTCATGTCTTGCTTTTTGGAGTATTTTGATAAAGTCCTCGTTATAAAAGTTTGGTCTATTTTACATCTGGAGTTAATGTGTCTGTGTTTGGTAAGGATGAAACCGCAATTCAAAAATTTGCGTCGAGTATGCCTTTGCCTGAGTTTGAAAAAACTGCATTCGTTAAACCCAAACCATTAAATGAAGCTAAAGTCGCTTTGGTTACTACTGCTGCATTGCACTTGGAGAATAAATTAGGCTTTGAACTTGGAGATAGTGACTTTCATTATGAAGTCCTACCCCGCTCGGCTCGAGACATTAAATTGGGACACCACAGCGTAAATTTTGATCGAGGTGGTTTCGCGGCAGACGTGAATGTAGTGTATCCAATTGATCGTATTGAGGAACTCGCGGAAAATGACATTATCGGCGCTGTTGCTGACAATCATTATTCTTTTGCGGGGAATCAACCATCGTCAGTATCGGAGATTCGACTGGATTCTGGTCCCCGTTGCGCAAGAGAAATGATTAAAGAGAATGTAGATATCGTTCTGCTGACAGGTACTTGACCTCTATGTCCGCGTACCGTGTGTACGTTAGCTCACGTTTTCGAACTAGCTGGTCTTGCAACAATTGTTCTCACCCCAATGAGAGATGTTGCAGAGCGGATTAAGGTACCAAGAGCACTTTATACTGCCTTCCCCCTGGGTCTCTCACTTGGCAAACCTGGAGACAAAGAATTTCAACATAAGGTTTTAAAATGGTCTTTTAGCTTGCTTGACGAGCCTATAGGACCAGTTGTAAAAGCATTCCCGGATCAAATCAATGTTGCAGAGGGTAATCAAATAACCTGTCCCCTGCCACCCAGAATGAATCTAAATTTGCATCCTGCTGCAGATGAGGCAGAAGCTTTGTATGCCGCTTATACTCGCGCGTATACGAAGAAAAATAGAACTTCCATGGGTATGCAAATCTGTGCGGAACAAGTGCCAGAAGCTTTGCAAAAATTTGCAAAAATAGTAGATGGAGTTCACTGGGCTGAGGTTGGATTTCCGAATGATTCTTTGGGAGGATCTATGTATGGGACTGTTCATGATATTCGGTCTTACTATGAAGAATTAGCATGCGAGCTTGCGGATGGGCCAATTAGTCCCTGGGCTACCGAAGAATGGTTTTATGATCAAACAAAAGCGGGTCAACTGATTCTGGAGGCTAGGAAAGTAATGATGGAGAATGGAGCTGACCAATCTTTATGGTTTGGATTGGCTACAGCGGGAAGATAAATAAAATAAGTAAATTCACCACTTAGGATTTCTTTTCTCAAGAAAAGCTGAGACGCCCTCTTTACCTTCACCACTCATTCTTAGTTCAGAGATTACTTGGCAGGTGTGATTTATAATAGCGGAATCAATCTCTTTGTTTGCAACGTCAGCGATAATCTTTTTTGCAGCCAACACGGCTTTTGGTCCATTCTTTTTGAATAGTTTTATAAAAAGCTCGATATTTTCATCTAGTTCATTCTCATTGATTACCTCATGCACTAGATTGATTTCTCTGGCAACTTCGGCCCCAAATCTTTCTCCAGTCAAAAAAAATCTTCTTGCATTTCTTTCGCCAATAGCCTGAATTACATAAGGACCTATAGTGGCGGGTACCAGTCCCACTTTGACCTCACTCAGAGAGAAAATCGATTCATTACTCGCGATTGAAATGTCACAACAACTCACTAGTCCTACACCACCTCCAAAAACAGCGCCTTTAATTACTACCAACGTTGGTTGAGCAAGATTATTTAATTTTTGGAGCATGGTTGTTAACGAAGAGGCATCTCTCATATTTTCGTCATAACTTGCATTTGACATTCTTTTCATCCAATTCAGGTCAGCACCAGCGGAAAAATTCTTTCCGTTTGATGAAAGAATTACCAGTCTTAAATCCTGAGAATGTTCAATTTCATTTAAGATATTTATTAAATCCAATATGATTTCATCATCAAACGCATTTTGTTTTTCTGGGTTATTAAGTGTGATTCTAGCAATCCCATTATTATCTTTTGTAAATAAAACTTTGCTCATAGCTTCTCTATCTTTTATGGTGTTATTTTTCAATTAACACATGTGCAGAGTTAGCAGTCAACTAGAAGTTATTTGTCCCACTTGCCGAATCAACTTTGTGCCCTTTCTCTTCTTATTTCTCACTATTTTTGTTGAACCGGTGAATTTGATTTATTACTATTAAATTAAATTCAGTACTTAAATTCACCCTACATTCAAGTTTAAGCTTCTCGGGAGCGCTTTTATTCATGAAGAAAAATTATATTGCGGGTAATTGGACAGAGGGTGTTGATTATATTAATAATATTAATCCGTCAGACTTATCTGATGTGATTGGACAGTTTGCACAAGCAGATATTAATCAAACCAATATGGCGATAGATTCTGCAAGTGCTGCCTTAAAAGACTGGTCAGATTCTCCGCTTCAGTTTAGAAGCGATATTTTAGATAAGGTCGGAAATAATATTCTGAGTCGGAGTCAAGAACTTGGAATGCTTCTCTCTCGCGAGGAAGGGAAAACTGCTGCTGAGGGGATAGGTGAGGTTATCCGTGCCGGGCATATTTTCAAGTTTTTTGGTGCGGAGGTACTTCGCCAAAAAGGAGATTTTTTTAATTCAACGCGGCCCGGGATAGATGTATCTGTTTCAAGATCTGCCGTTGGTGTAGTTGGTTTAATACTTCCATGGAACTTTCCAATATCTATTCCAGCATGGAAAATTGCACCTGCGCTTGCTTTTGGAAATTCAGTTGTATTCAAGCCGGCACAATTAGTACCAGCACTTGCACATGCGCTCACTGAAATTATTGTAGAAGCGGGCATTCCTCCTGGAGTTTTCAATTTAGTAATGGGTAAGGGCGCAGATGTAGGTGACACGATCACCAACAATCATAAGGTTAATGCAATAAGTTTTACTGGCTCCGTTTCGACAGGAAGAAAAGTAGCGCAATCTGCTGTTTCAAGAATGGCAAAGGTGCAGCTTGAAATGGGGGGAAAGAATCCTTTAATTGTCCTTGATGATGCCGATCTGGAGAGAGCCACAGACTGTGCAATACAGGGAGCATTTTATTCCACTGGACAGAGATGTACTGCGTCAAGTCGTTTGATAGTAACGGATGGAATCTACAGTAAGTTTATAAAACAGATGAAAGAAAAAATTACAAATTTAAGGACAGATCATGCACTTAAAAAAGAAACTGATATCGGACCCGTAGTAGATCAAAGGCAGTTGGAACAAGATTTAAGTTATATCGAAATTGGCAAAAGTGAGGGAGCTTCACTCTTTTGCGGGGGCAAAAGAGTTGCTCGAGAAACAGAGGGAAATTTTTTAACGCCAGCACTCTTTATAGATACTCACAATAACATGCGAATAAATCAAGAAGAGATTTTTGGGCCTATTGCGAGTGTAATTAAAGTAAAAAACTATGATGAAGCGCTGAATATTGCTAATGATACAGAGTTCGGTTTGTCTGCTGGGATAGTTACAAATTCATTGAAGCATGCCACTCACTTTAAGAGACATTCGCAATCTGGTATAGCGCAGGTTAACCTGCCAACTGCTGGGGTTGATTATCATGTGCCCTTTGGAGGCACAAAATCATCTAGTTATGGTGCTCGCGAGCAAGGGCAATATGCTAAAGAATTTTATACCACAGTGAAAACTTCATACACTGCCAGCTAAGCATTAAAAGGTAATCACACTCCTCAAAGACTCTCCTGATATCATTGCATCATAGGCCTCATTTATTTCTTCAAGAGGATACTGGTTAGTCAATAGTTTTTCGAGATTGAGCTTCCCATCTTTATAGAGGTTTATCATTTTTGGTATATCAAGTCTTGGCGACGCTGAACCGTAGAGAGATCCAGTAATAGTCCGTTCCTCAAAAACAAGTGGTACAGCAGAGATTGAAATTTTTGCTGTGTTCGAGGGGATACCGATTACGATTGCTTTTCCCGCTTTCGATAACGACTCATACGCTTGTTGAATTGTTATTGGAAGTCCGACAGCTTCGAATGCAAAATCAACACCTCTTTCGTTTGTGAATTGTCTTATAGCCGCGACTGGATCTTCTTTTTTTGAATTAATTAACTTTGTCGCTCCAAAGGTTTTTGCCTGTTCAAGTCTCGAATCATATTGGTCAATTGCTATGATTTCCTTTGCACCCTCTAGAATTGCTCCTTGTATAACGTTAACACCAATGCCGCCCGCACCGAACACGGCAACTGAACAACCAGGTCTCATTTCTGCAGCATTCATTGCTGATCCTACACCCGTTATGACTGAACATCCTATTAAAGCAGCTAAATCGAAGGGAAGATCTTTAGATATTTTTAAAACTGCTCCTTCCGGAATGACGCTAAAATTAGAGAATGCAGAAACACCTGCAAAATGAAAAATTTCTTTACCTCTGAAACTGAATCGACTGCGGCCATCACTCATCCTTCCAGAGGATCTTATTTTACTACCAACCGCGCACAGTGCGGGGCGTCTTCTGAGGCAATACTCACATTCACCACATGACAAGCGCCATAATGGAATGACATGATCACCAAGTTGTATATCCGAGACGCCATCTCCAACTTCAACTACAACACCAGCTCCCTCATGACCTAGAATTGCTGGTAATGGCGCATTTAGTTGTCCTTTCATAACACTGTAGTCAGTATGGCAAACCCCAGCTGCCTTCATTTCTACACATACTTCGCCTTTTTGAGGTTTCGCCAAATCAACATTACAAATTTCAAGTTTTTTGTTGGCCTCAAAAAGAACGGCTGCTTTTGTTTTCATCAGTTACACCTATTGAGAAGAAGTCTGTTTTTCTTGGATTACATTTCTTATTCTAGCTTATCTTACATTACCAGTGATTTATAGATTCTTTGGATTTGTCATAAACCCAAAAAATTCTGGGTTAATTTGCATAAGTAAACGGGATGCAATTTATAACTGTTAGTGATTTAATGTGAGAAAATAATATGTAAAAACGATTCAAGTTATAAATCAAAAAGCAGAGGGAGACTATAGATGTACAAGGCAGATAAGTTTTACATAAATGGTGAGTGGGTCTCACCGTCGACTAATGATGAATGCGAAGTAATTAATCCAGCAACTGAAGAGGTTATAGGGACAGTTGCGATGGGCAATGAGAATGATGTAAATAATGCAGTTGCCGCTGCAAAAAAAGCATTTGAAACATTTTCAAAAACTTCGATTGAAGAGAGAATGGCTTTACTAGATAGAATAATCGCCGCTTATAAAGCAAAGATGGAAAAGATTGCAGCTTGCGTATCACAGGAAATGGGAGCACCAATTTCCATGTCGAATGCGGCCCAAGCACCCGCAGGTTTGGGTCATTTGCTCTTTGCAAAAACAGCTGTCGAAAAGTTTAAATTTTCTGAAGAAGTAGGAACATCGCATGTTGTTCGCGAACCAATAGGAGTATGTGGTTTGATCACTCCTTGGAATTGGCCAGTGAATCAAATAACAGCAAAAGTAGGGCCTGCTATTGCGGCGGGATGTACGATGGTGTTAAAGCCATCTGAGATAGCCCCCTTTAATGCGATTGTTTTTACTGAAATTATGCATGAGGCTGGAACCCCACCGGGCGTTTTTAACTTAGTGAATGGATATGGGCCGACTGTTGGCGTTGCAATGTCCTCTCATCCTGATGTTGATATGATGTCATTCACTGGCTCAACGCGAGCTGGCGTCTCAGTTGCAGAAGAATCAGCAAAAACGATTAAGCGAGTTTGCCAGGAGTTAGGAGGGAAGTCAGCGAATATAATAGTTGACGATGAGAGTTTTGTAGAGTCTGTTGCAAGAGACGCGGTAGGAATGTGCCTAAATACTGGACAAAGCTGTAATGCTGCTACGAGGATGTTGGTTCCAGCATCCAGGATGGACGAGGCGGCAGAAGTTGCAAGTCAAGCGATGGAAGCGATTGTAGTAGGAAATCCAGAGAATGAAGATACCCAGGTTGGGCCGCTTGTTTCAGAACTGCAATTCAATAAAGTTCAGGCGTTAATTCAGAAAGGTATTGATGAAGGAGCTGATCTAAAAACCGGCGGATTGGGAAAACCTGAAGGTCTCGAGAAAGGTTATTTTGTAAAACCTACTGTTTTTGCAAACGTGAAGAATGATATGACTATAGCAAAAGAGGAAATCTTCGGTCCTGTTTTATCTTTAATTCCATATGAAGATGACGCAGATGCAGTAAAAATTGCGAATGATACTGTTTATGGCCTATCTGCATATGTATCTGCAGCAAGTTTGGATAAAGCCAAGGAAATTGGAAGTCAATTGCGTGCTGGCAATGTGCATTTGAATGGCGCTGGCCTGGATATAAATGCGCCTTTCGGTGGATACAAGCAATCTGGTAATGGTCGAGAGTTTAGTGGTTGGGGACTTGAGGAATTTCTGGAAACTAAGGCATTGCTTGGATTTACTCCTCCGGATGAAGACGCCGGCGGGGGTGGTTTCATCGATTTTGATGAATGATCACGCCTACAAATAACGTTCGGTTGGTTCTTATTTAAGAGCTGACCGAACCTTTTCGATAAAATTTAAATTATTTCTTGCTTCCTAAGTTTCTCAATTAAATCTTCATCCATAGATAGAAACTCTTGCAAAACTTGATCAGTATCTGCCCCTAGAGTAGGACCTGCGGCATCAGTGAATCCTGGGGTTCTCTCAAGCCTTGGCATAATTGCGGGTATTTTGAGAGATTTACCGTTTGCTGAGACCTCTTCAAAAAGCTCCCTCGCTTGGTAATGCGGATCTTCAAACATGTCTTGTATATTAAGTATAGGTCCTGCCGCGACTCTTGAATCTTCAAGTATAGCTAAAGCTTCTTTTTGAGTAGTTTTTTTAGCCCAGTCGGATATTGCATCGTCAATTTTTTGCTCGTTTGCAACACGACCTGCATTATCTGACAAATTTTCATCTTCAGCCAAATCTTTGCGATCTAATGCATACATTAACCTTTTGAACATTGATTCAGTATTCGCGCCAATAATTATTAGTTTTCTATCTGCGCATCGATATGTATTCGAGGGCACAATTCCTGTAATTGTAGTGCCCGCTGGTTCTCGAATTTCACCAGCACCGGAATATTCTGGTACCACAGCTTCAAGCATATTAAAAACTGATTCAAAAATAGAAACATCTACTACTTGGCCACTCTCTTTTTTGTTTTCGAGCAGCCTTACGTATGCCATGCAAACGCCCAAGGCTGCATGGATGCCAGCCAATGTATCTCCAAGGCTTAAGTTAGGTCGAACCGGCAATTCTCCTGGGACACCATTAAGATATCTGAATCCACCAAAGCCCTCGCAGACTGACGCAAATCCTGGCTTTTTAGAATAAGGTCCGGTTTGACCATAGCCAGATATTCGAGTGTAAATGATCCGATCATTCACTTTTTTAATGTCCTCCGGCCCGAGATTCCAGTCCTCCATTTGACCAGGTCGAAAATTTTCTACCAAAACGTCACAGTGTTTACACAAATCTCGGATTATTTTTTGACCTTCTTCAGATTTCAAATTAACCGTTATCGATTTCTTATTTCTTCCCAAACTCCACCACCAAAGCGAGGTGCCGTCCTTTACAGTTCTCCACGTTCGTATTGGATCTCCTGATTTCGGAGGCTCGACTTTTATAACATGTGCTCCAAAGTAACCAAGTATTGTTGCGGAGAAAGCGCCTGCGAGGATGTGTCCGAGCTCAAGGACCTTTAAATTTTCAAGAGGTCTTGGATTTTGCTTATTTAGAGACATTTTAGGCTCCTCTTTCATATTGATTGAACTGATCGTTTTGCTCGAGATACATTTGTCTTTTATTATAGATTTACACTACGGGTGATTATAAATCAGAGTTTTCATTGTTATTAATCATTTGGGGCTCTTATTGTACATCAAACGATTTTTTTTTTGCGATGGTGAGGTTTTTGAAAAGTGAGTTTAATCAATTGGTCATGGTTATTTTTGGTAATGTACATCGGCATTATGTGTTGTATTGGATTTTATGCACAACGTAAAATCAAAAGCGCTGATGATTTTGCAACTGCTCGTGGATCTTATGGCCCATTTTTTCTTGCTTTAGCCTATGCTGCGACGACAGCCAGTGGGGCAACATTTTTAGGGCTTCCAGCACTTGCATATCAATGGGGGACATCATCATTATGGTACATTTTTCTGTATCCGGTGGGCGTTTATATAGGGGTGCTCATATCGATGCGTTTGGTGAGTACGGTCGGCGAACGTTTTGGTAACAGATCTATTCCTGAATATTTAGGAGAAAGATATCAATCCGATGGAATAAGAATTTTAGTAGCATTAATGTCTTTAATTCTTTTATTTTATTTGATTGGACAGTTGGTCTCTGGACTTGTGATGTTTCAATTAATGCTTGGTTTAGGAAAATCCTCCGCACTCATTATAACAACCTTAATATTACTATTTTATGTTGTTATGGGCGGGGCACATGCAGACATCTTATCCGATGGAATTCAAGGCGCAATGATGCTGATTTTAGCTATTATTGTGGTTTTTATAACCCTAAATGGTGTTGGATTGGAAGGAGGTCTTTCGGGATTGACTAAAGAGTTAAAGGATCAGGATCCTCTCTTGACTGGTATTTTTAACAGTGAGAGTTCTCTTTTCTCCTCATGGTGGTCAGTAATCGTAATTGTTTTTGCTCATATCCCTTTGGGATTATTGCCCCATCTTGGTAATAAAATATGGGCACTAAAGTCACCAAACGACCGAACTACTTTCATTTGGATGGCTGCATCTTTTGGTCTTACACTCTCACTCATGGGCATTGGAGGTTTTCTTGCTCGAGCCCACTTTGGTGAAGATTTATTAACTGGAAGTGGTAATCCAAATCAGGCTTTGCCTCTGCTCTTCATC
>CACLAG010000016.1:0-32257 GCA_902604945.1 uncultured SAR92 cluster bacterium
AAGACGTGGCAATATCTTAGGAATGATCGGTATGGGTATTGCGCTGGTTGTCACGGTCGTCGGTTTAGTAACACGAAATTATGAGCTACTTTTTGGTGCGATGATCATAGGCGGCATTATAGGGTTTGTTGCAGCCAAAAAAGTTGAAATGACTCAGATGCCAGAACTCGTAGCAATCCTGCACAGCTTGGTTGGATTGGCTGCAATGCTAGTTGGATATGCTAATTTTCTTAGCCATGCCGTTGAATATGTGGGTGTTGAAAAAACTATCCATGATATTGAAACTTATCTCGGTATTCTAATTGGATCACTAACATTCTCAGGCTCCGTAGTTGCTTATTTAAAACTTAGTGGAAAATGGGGAGGCAAACCATTACTTCTTCCAGCCCGCCATTGGTTAAATCTCATCCTACTTATACTCGCCATTTACTTTGGATATGCATTCGTCATTGAAGCTGCAAGTGGCAATGGCATTCAACCACTTATATTTATGACAGTGATTGCCTTGTTATTCGGCATACATATGGTTGCAGCGATTGGTGGCGCAGACATGCCAGTTGTTGTGTCAATGCTAAATAGCTACTCTGGATGGGCAGCTGCAGCTCTCGGATTTATGCTCGCAAATGACTTGCTGATTGTTATCGGAGCATTGGTTGGTAGCTCAGGTGCAATTCTTTCCTACATAATGTGTAGGGCAATGAATAGAAACTTTATCTCGGTTATAGCGGGTGGTTTTGGAGCCGGAACATCGTCGACAGGGCCTGCAATTGAGGTAGAGGGAGAAGTTATTGCAACCTCTGCTGAGGAGCTCGCATCTCAACTAACATCCGCAAAAGAGGTAATGATTATTCCAGGTTATGGTATGGCAGTTGCACAAGCTCAACATATGGTTAGTGATATTGCTAAAATTCTAAGAAAGAAAAATGTAAATGTTCGTTTTGGAATACACCCCGTAGCTGGAAGAATGCCGGGGCATATGAATGTTCTCTTAGCTGAAGCTAAAGTGCCTTATGATATTGTTTTTGAAATGGATGAGATCAACGAAGACTTTCCAAAGGTCGATGTCTCAATCGTAATTGGAGCAAACGATATTGTTAATCCTGCCGCTCAAGAAGTTCCCGATAGCCCAATCGCTGGTATGCCAGTCTTAGAACCATGGAATGGAAAGAGAACCATTGTTCTAAAACGAGGAATGGCAACAGGGTATGCAGGTGTAGAGAATCCACTTTTCTACAAAGAGAATACCCGTATGCTTTTCGGTGATGCTAGGGATAGCCTCGAAGCAGTTTTTAGAGCGATTGATTCATAGCGCTAAAAAATTCGCGCGTTCGCAAAAGATTGGGCATTGCCACTCCTAAAAGCATATCTTTTTATAAAACCGCTGGTCGTTCTATAATGGTTTTTATTGATTTGTAGTCGTAATTTCATCGAGCAAATATTTATTTTGGTGGGAGAATAATTTGGGCTGGAAAAGCGAAGTTGAAAGTGCCATGAGCGCCCATATCGATGCCCGAAAATCTGGCGATATAGAAACTGTAATCAACTCTTATTCAGATGAGTGGACAGATAGCAAGGGATTTACAAAGGACTCCCTGAGAGACGGTCATCTCGCCTTCACTATCGGCGCAACATCTGAGGAAGTTCAAATAAATTTGGATGAGGCGCAAATAACTCAAAATGGTGATCTCAAAATCTATAGCCCCATTACCATACATACCTCAAAAGGTACGATCTCATATGCGTACACATTAAAAAAAGAAAATGATGATGTCTGGAGAATTATTTACACGAAGACACTGAATTGGGAGCCGTTCCCAATGACCAAAGAAATGAAGGCTAAAAAAGATAAATTCGATGCGACCGCTATGTTGATTAGAGAGCATAGAGAGACGCTTTTGAATGACAAATTTAGACCCGGCTATCATTTTGTAGTTGCTGAAGGATATGCCGCTCCTTTTGATCCCAATGGTGCGATCTTTTGGAAAGGGAAATATCATCTTTTTTATATATTTCAAGATAGTCGAACTGGAGAAAAGTCAGATCATTGGGGACATGTATCAAGCATCGATCTAATGCACTGGCGTCATCATCCAACTACGCTAATTGAGGGAATGTACAGCGGAAATTGCTTTATCAATGAACATGGCATCCCAACTATGTGTTATCACCAAGTAAACTCTGGTAACTCACTTGCCGTCGCCTTAGATGATAATTTAGATGGATGGGAAAAATTACCGACCAATCCCATCACTCCAAATACTGCAGAAGGAGATCAGTACCATAACAAATATCGTTCATGGGATCCTTTTGGATGGTTCGATGGAGAGCACTATTACTCGATTTTTGGAGGAGAACATCCAGCGGTTGCAAAATCAAAACATTTAGAGGGTCCATGGGAGTATAAGGGTGATCTTTTTGCACATGGCTTAGAGGGAGTATCAATAAATGAGGATGTATCTTGCGCTGAGCTTTTTAGACTGGGCAATAAAGATGTTCTATTGTGTATCAGTCATCGACTCGGATGCAGATATTATGTCGGTGAGTGGAAGAATGATCAGTTCTATCCAGAGTATCATTCCAGAATGAGTTGGATCGATAATATGTTTTTTGCACCAGAAAGTTTAACTGACTCGAGTGGCAGACGAATTATGTGGGCTTGGATTCTTGATTACCGAGACTTTTCTGATAGAGCCAAAGACCAATGGTCTGGAACCTTGAGCCTGCCCAGAGTGTTAACTTTGAATAAAAACGGATCATTAGACATCGATGTGGCTGCTGAGGTAGAAAAATTACGTTATCAATCATTTTCCCTCCCTCCGTTTGTTGTGCAAGCCGATAGTGATGCTCGAATTGATGGAACCTTTGGCAATAGTTTTGAATTAATCATAGAGTCTGATGTAAGTGATGCTCAGGAATTTGGAGTTAAAGTCTGTGTTTCTGAAGATGAAGCTGAGTTCACCATTGTCTCCTATGATAAAAATGCTGAGCTATTAAAGGTTGATACAACAAATTCTGGTCCAGAAAAATCGCCAAAATCAATTGAATCTGCTCCTTTGGTCCTGTCAAAGGGAGAAAAGCTGATATTAAGAGTGTTTGTCGACAAATCAGTCATTGAAATCTTTGCTAACTCAAGGCAAGCAATTGCTAGACGAATATTTCCTGAAAAAGCTGATAGCACTGGTGTAAAAGTTTTTA
The DNA here is from genome assembly GCA_902604945.1 of uncultured SAR92 cluster bacterium. Taxonomy (GTDB): domain Bacteria; phylum Pseudomonadota; class Gammaproteobacteria; order Pseudomonadales; family Porticoccaceae; genus AAA300-D14. Next base: position 3,196 of record CACLAG010000016.1, read on the forward strand.
CTAAAGGCTCTAATGCCGAGGTTACTAAATTTAAATCGTGGCAGATAGCCCCCTCTAATCCCTATTGAAAATATTATGAGAGTTAATTTATATCGATCTCTGTTACTTATTCTTCTCTCCTTTTCGTTAAATGCAACAGAGAAACCCAATGTTTTACTGATCATGGTTGATGATATGAATACCATGCTAAGTACTTATGGCGATACCCAAGTTAAAACACCCAACTTGGAAAAGCTTAAGGCTAATGGAGTCCAATTTAATCGCGCCTATGTTCAATATCCACAATGCACTGCAAGCAGAGCGAGTATGTTGACGGGGCTCTATCCCGGGCAGAATGGAGTCACTCAACTTCGACAGCATTTTAGAAACTATGTCCCATGGGTGAAAACACTACCTCAGGTATTTAAAGAAAATGGCTATTACACGGCCCGAGTTGGCAAGATTTTTCATTATGATGTTCCGCGAGAGATGGGTACTGATGGAATGGATGATCCTATTTCATGGATAGATAAATATAATCCGGTTGGTATCGATAGAACAGACCATAAAAAAACAAAGTGGCTTGGATCAAGAAAACTAAAAGATAAGTGGGGTGGTGGTGCGATAAGCTGGATTCGAGCCGGCGGATCTTCGCAAGAACATACAGATGGAATTGCGACTCAAGAAGCAATAAAGATTCTAGATTCAAAGCATCCCAAGAAAACTGGAGATCCATTCTTTTTAGCCGTTGGTTATTTTAGGCCCCATGTTCCATTTGGAGCACCTGAAAAGTTCTTTGATCTATATCCAGTTGAGAAAATAAAATTTATTAAAGATGACTTAAAAGATCGAGACGATATTCCCACTGCTGCGCTTTCCGACGATCATCACACGCTTAAAATGACGGATGATCAAAGACGAGAAGCGTATCAAGCATATTTTGCATCCATCTCGTTTGTGGATGAACAAATTGGAGCATTATTAGCTCATCTTGAATTACTTAACTTAACAAAATCTACAATCGTTGTTTTTGTATCAGATCATGGTTTCCTCATGGGACAGCATGGACTTTGGCAGAAAAAAAATCTTTTTGAAGAATCTGTCAGAACACCTTTGATAATCGCCTCACCATTCACTCATCTAAATAGTAACGAAAGCGATGCGCTTGTAGAAATAATAGACATTTACCCAACGATATTAGAGTTAACCGGAATTGCTATTCCCAAGCATGCATCCGGAATAAGTTTTAGTCATCTTCTTGAGAATCCGGACCAGAAATTTAGGGAGAGCGCATTTAGCCAGACAGACTCCAAAGCAGGAAAAACACGGCCGGAGTTTCCAAAGGTAGTAGGCTACTCAATCAGAACGGATCAATTTCGCTATACCGAGTGGGGCAGTGGGGAATATGGTGCAGAACTATATGATCATTCAAATGATAAAAATGAATTAAATAACCTCATATTAAATCCGACATTTAAGTTAGAAAAACTTAAATTGCAATCATTGCTGAAACAGCGAATTCAAGAGGCGCAAACAAAAAAGAGATAAATTTTTTGTGGTATTTTTTGAATTAGTATAAATTTGAGTGTAGCGTTAGGCTTATAAATCCAAAAATTAATAGCTCCAGTTTTAGAAATGCCCTTTTTTAAAGTAAAAGATGAAAACAAATTAGTGATTACTAACTTTAAAGTAATGTTTACATCCTTTAAAGAGACGCCTCAATTCGTAAAAATAAAAAGACTCGAGGCTAAAAGACGAATTAAATTTAATCAGCCAGAAATCTTTTTTACCGTTCGAAATCCTTACAATCGAGTGACGTCATTTTTTTTAGACAAATTTCGAAACATACCACTGAGCGTCAATCCAGATTCTTCTTATAAATGGGAAAGGCCTCAAAGAGTTTTTTTTCCGCTTTTAGGACTTCCTATAAGAGCCAGTGATGTCACTGAAGTTCGAGATAGACTATTAAACACATCTTTCTCTGATTACATAATGATGCTTCATCGAATCCATGAGGTTGATGAGCATGTAAATCCGCAATCATGGATTCTTAATCATCCTCGTTACTACTTTGCCCAAAGTCTAGATCTAGAATTAAAAGATATAAATTGTATTAAAATTGAAGATGGTAAAGAGATGACACGCTTCGCTGATAGCACAGGATTTAACCTCAAGAAAAAAGCCAATAGCACTTCGAAATTTGATGAGGACTTGAGCTTTAGTGGGGAGCATTTAGAAATCGTAAATAATATTTACTCTGAAGATTTTATAAACTTTGGATACAAAAAACGCAAAAAATAAAAAGTAATTATCCTGCTTTCAGGCATTAGACATCATTTGATTCACCTGCCTTAGAAAATTTCCTTGCTCGCAATCAACGTTGTGCTCTGGGCAGTTATCTTGGTGTAAAAGTCTTTTAATTTTAAATAATATTGGTTCAATCCAGTCCGTATTGCTCTCATAAGGTAAGACTGACGTTGAAAATTTCATTGTTGCCATTGATGGATCAATATCTATCATCCCATTTATGCCTACATGCAACCCATCCACATATATAAAGTAACCAATTTTATTAACCTCGAAGCCTAAACGCCTCATAATCCAAATGTACATATCCATTTGACGCTTATACGACATTTTCCAATCGCCATACAAATTCACTGGCTTAGGTTCCTTAGATTGGTTTGAAGTTGACTTAAAATCAACAATATGTAGCTCTCCGGTGTGTTCATTTATCAGAACATCATCTAAACCACCACCTAACAGAATGTTGGTTTCCTCATGCACACTGTGAAAATAACCTTTTGCTCCAAAATGCAGAGAGGACGTCCATTTATCTAAATCATCATGCTTGAAGGGGATAAGATGCCCTAAACCATTCTTCTCCAGAATAGGATGTGTTTTTATGCCCCGCACCGCATCGAAATCACGCTTGAGCAATTTATCGGTATTAGAATTGATATTAAACGGTGGCATTGAAGGAAATTTAATACCTTTAACTTTATCCAACCAAAAACAGGCTGGACAACGAACAAAGTTCTCTACCTTACTTCTTGATATCTCGAACGGATTTTCATTATTCGGATCAAAGAATTTCCTGTGTCTTGCCACTTTTTTCTAACCTTTTATTATTCCTGAACATGAAATAATTTGTTGTAAATCTTCCATTGGTCATTAACTTTAATAAGCGACAAAGTATCTATAAAAGTAATACCAAGATAGACATCTTTTACTTTCACATGTGCTGTCTGTCCCTCGATTGCAATATCAATTACCTCATAAGTGACATCGTTTGAGTTCTCGTGAGGTGATGGTTGTTGCGAGAGAACAAAACCTGAAAAATCTGCAAGTGTCATTTCCATAAAATCGCCATGAAGATATCCAACCACCGATGCATTTGGATGAAAAGCTTCTTTTGTTTCTTCAGCGCTCGAAAAATTCATACCATCAATGTATGTCTGAATTACCTTGGATATTTCGTCTTTGTCACTCATAATTTCCTCCTTAAAAATCATTTTAAGACTTGAATTATACTAATTCATATTAAACAGCATCGGTAAAATAATTGATGACTCTGCAAAATCATAATCTATATTCTCACTACCAAAAACAATTTATCAAATTTAAAAACAAGCCAGCCTTGCGATTAATAGATAATAAGACGATTTATTATAAAGATCTGGAAAAAGAGTCAGCAAAGATTGCAAACTATTTAAGAGATCTTGGGGTTAAGATTGGTGATAGGGTATCCATTCAAGTTCAAAAGTCGCCAGAGGCGCTTTACCTTTATCTCGCATGCATAAGAGCAGGATTTGTTTATCACCCTTTAAATGTTGGTTACAAGGAACATGAATTAGATTTCTTTTTCCAAAATGCGGAACCATCACTAGTGGTTTGCGATGAAAGCAACCTGGAAATAATTACAAATTTAGCTCTCAAAAATAAGATCTCAAAGGTCCTAACATTAAATTCAGATTCAACTGGCAGCCTTCTTAAAGAATCTAAAAAGTATGCGTCAACCTTCGACACTGTCCATAAAGAAAATGATGATCTAGCAGCACTTTTATATTCCTCTGGAACCACTGGAACTCCAAAGGGAATCATGCTGACTCATCTGAATCTCTCTAGTAATGCTTACTGTTTAAAAAATGTTTGGGGGTTTACTGATAAAGATGTCTTGCTCCATGCGTTACCCATTTTTCATGTCCATGGTCTTTTTGTTGCACTTGGTTGTGTATTCTTATCAGGTGCTTCAACTTTTTGGTTAAACACATTCAATCAAAATGAAGTACTGAGTGCATTCCCAAAATGTACTGTGATGATGGGAGTGCCTACCTATTACACAAGACTTCTTGCTACAAATCGGATGAATAAACTTGTAACCAAAAATATGAGGCTCTTTATTTCTGGATCTGCACCATTGTTAACTGATACGTTTGTAGAATTCGAGCAAGCCACAGGACATTGCATCCTGGAACGCTATGGTATGACAGAGACCAATATGAGTACATCTAACCCACTAGATGGAAAACGCAAAGCAGGAACTGTGGGCATCCCTCTTCCTCAAATAGAAATCAGAATAACTGATAATAATGGTAAATTAGTGGATGAAGAGCAGATCGGAAATATTCAAGTGCGAGGGCCAAATGTGTTTAAAGGTTACTGGAGGATGCCAGAGAAAACCTCTGAGGAGTTTACGCATGATGGTTATTTCAATACTGGCGATAAGGGCATAAAAGATGCAGATGGTTATATCTCTATAGTGGGTCGGTCCAAAGATATGATAATCACGGGAGGCCTTAATGTTTATCCGAAAGAAGTTGAACTAGTAATTGATGAAATAGACGGCATTTTAGAATCAGCGGTAATCGGGATTCCAGATAAAGACTTTGGAGAGGCAGTTGCTGCCCTGATTGTGTATGAAAAAAATGAATGTACTCCAGAAGTTAAAGAAATATTAAAACTATTGAAGGAAAAAATTTCTAACTTCAAGGTTCCGAAACAGATTGTTGCGATTGATGAATTACCTAGAAACACAATGGGCAAGGTTCAAAAAAATATCTTACGAGATTCTTTTGCAATGCTTACCTCAAAATAACACTATTTTGCGAGTCTATTGAATACAATCAAATAATCCTTCTTCAAACGACTCATCAATAGATTCCGAAATCAATTCAATTCGACTCTCTAGACAATCATCAAGCTCAATTTCTTTGAGTCCGTCAAGGGTTAGGTTGTATCCAAAAACACCGTTATCAGTAATAAATACTGCCTTCATTCGATCAATAATTAGTCCAGTCAGTAAAGCAAACAACTTTTGATGATTAAATACTTTTTCTGAAGAGAATCGCCAGCCAACACTCATAAAACCCTCGGCTTTATTCATCGCTTTTACATATCCATCTTCTGGAATAGATTCATCCGAAATTGCGACTTTTTGATTATTCTTTACTGGAACCTCGTCAGGATTTTGGGTTCGATATGAGGTTGGGCCTAACAGTATCGATAGAGGTATTTCACCATTTTGAGAAAACACGATCTTTCTATGAGATTGACCAGACTGCGCAATATAGTTTTGAAGACTCTCTCTGTCTGAATCCTCGTATAAATCTATCTTATTACCAATGATAATATCGGCAACAGTTATTTGTTGGGTAAAAATGACGTTTTCCGTAAAGCGCTTCTCTTTTAATTTTCTTGCATCTACCAAAGTGATAGTTTTCTGAATTGATAGTATCTCTTTGTAATAACTCGCTGAGAGAATATCTAATACCTCTTTCGGATGCCCAAGACCTGTTGGCTCAATTAAAAGTCTATCTGGCTTGGCTTTTTCTAGTAATTGAGCGATAGCCAACTGCATTGAAATTCCAGCGGTGCAACACATGCATCCACCCGGAACTTCGCGAATAAATATATTTGAATCGGTTGATTGGTGATTTTGCAATAAACTGCCATCAATGCCTATTTCACCAAATTCATTAACAAGAACGGCCCAGCGTTCATGACTTGGTTTTTGATTTAATAAATTTAAAATTGCCGATGTCTTACCGACACCTAAAAAGCCTGAAATGACATTTGTAGGAATTCCAAGCAGAGTTTTTTGATCAGCACTCATTGAAAAATCTTAGAAGCAAAATGTGCATATCAAAAAGTATATAAGACTAGCCGTGTTTTATTAAGTACTGCTACCGTCAGTTTCGGGGCAATCACATTTTTCAAATTTTGAGGTTCCACAGAGTCGATAGTTTAGCCAATGTGCTAGTGATAAGAATGACGCTCCCGCCACAGTGAGGGGCTGCTCTGCTGCTTCACCAAAAAATAGTGCCGAAAACAAGAATATTAGTCCGATCACCGCAATCACTATAAATTCATTTCGCTTATGCTCTTTGCAACCCAAAGTCAGTGCGTAGATGCTAGTTGGGATAGCTGCGAGCACCATCCACATGTGGAAGTATTCACTATCTAAATATACGGCCACAATACTTGGGACAGCAATTAAAATAACTGGCAATGCCAAGCAATGAATAACGCACGCGAGGGACAAAGCAATCGCTAACCGGTCTGTAATTAATTGAAAAGGCTTCATTATCTACCTCGAACTTGCTGGGTCGTGATACTACAGCTAATTGGATTACCTTTTCAAGGTAAAGTTTAAACTACATCTTTACGATGCGAATATATCTCAAAATCAAGTACTAATTATTTAAAATTGTGTGCACTTATCTATACTTTAATACCGAATGCAGGATTTCCATCAAATGCAATGAGTCTTGTTTATTAAATTGGGGACACTCCAACAAACCCGCAGCTAAACATCTGTGTATTGCCTCGATCATATAGATGAATCCTTGTTGATTTACAAATGCTCTAGGGACATTAACCCAACTGGGTAAAGGGTAGTCAAATCTTTGCGAGGGAGATGGTGTATTATCTCTCATATACCGTGAAGGAGTAATTGGCGGAATACGAACAGTTAAACTGGTCGGGCAGTGTGCCGGCTGCTCAAGAGTAATACGACCTTTTGTGCCTGTAATTTCAGTCACCTCGGGAAATTCACTCGGATACGCAATAAAAGTTAAATTTGCGAATCTATTATTTTCAAATTCCAGGATAGCACCGCCCGGTCCAGGTGCCTTACCACTAACTTTTATGTCGATAGGCTTCGCCTCAATTCCGAAGGCTAAAGTGACAGCTTGCAAGGTATAGAACGGATCGAAATCAGCCTGCACCATAAGAACATCACCGATCGCATTGGACTCAATTAAATTTCTAGCGTGCTCCAAGGCGGGGAAGAATCGCGGCCAGACTCCATCCTGCAACATAACATTATTTTTTTCAGCTGCAGCATACATTTCTTTAGCTTCCTCAAGGCTTTCAGTAAGTGCCTTCTCACAGAGAACATGCTTGCCTGCATTAAGCGCCATGATGCTGTGCTCTTTATGAATCTCCTGAGGCGTTCCAATATAGACGATATCAATTTCAGATGAAGCAAGCATTTCTTCAAGATTATTATATGCCTTTGCCACACCATAAGACTCAGCAAAAGCCTCTGCTTTTTCACGCGATCGTGAAAAAACTGCTCCCATGTTGGCTCCGGGCACCGCTTTTGATGATAGAACAAATTGCCTGGAAATCTCTCCAGCACCGACTATTCCCCATCTCAGAGGAAAAGCCACATCCTTGGGATCAGTTAAGCCTAAACTCACATCTCTGGGAATAACCGCGGGATCAGGAACAGGAGGCATTGTTTTTGCCATGCTTTTTTATACCTAAATTAACGACCTAGTAAGCGTGGCAGAACAAAAAAGGCGTGTCAAAATTTAATAAATAGTTTGATCAGGTAAATGAGCATATAAACCTTAATTATGCTCACATACCTCACGAAGTCAAAAATCACGCTTTCGCGCTTTTACCCCAAACCATTAGAAGTTGCATCCCAACGATCAACGCATGAAATACATATGATAAAGGTCCCCCAGGATTCAAAGGCGAACTCCCAACCTCAATCAAATTATCAGCGCCTGCAGTTCTTTCATTCAATAATGCCATCGCACTTGCCGAAGTGCTTATTATATCACCTGCAATCATCGTGACATTTAAAAACGATAGGCCTACCATCACAAAAAAAGCACTGACTAGAATTTTGCCAACCAGCTCGGCGTTCTGCTCTTCACGCACTTTCGCCGCAAATCTAAACCCAAGCCACGTCATCAGGACCATTCCAACAAAATACATCGCATTCGAAATCAATCCCATATGCATAATATTCCAGATCTCTACTTCACTCATATTATTTCTCCGAAAATTAAAATTTATCTATTTTGCCGTGTATAAAACTTCACATTGTTCAAAAGAATCACTTTGAACTTCGTCGATTAATCCACTAAGCTTCAAAGCAGAAGGAACCCAAGCTCCACCAGAGAAGAAATCATCAATAATTTTGCCGTGTGTCTCTGCATCTGAGGCAAGATATCGCAATGTGAGGGTTCCTACTTCGTTACTTCCACTTCCAATAGGGAGGTATAGCCCATTTTGGAAACTCTTAAATCCAGCTTTTTGTACTTCACTCTCCATGTAAATCAGTGCGTCGATTAATGGCTTCACATTTTCAGGTGATACTTTAATTCTAAGCACTCTCTCATAATTTGAAGAAAGGTTTGCAATCGCTTTCAATGGCTTCCAAACAGTCCCATATTTTACTTCTCTTAATTTCGCTAACGAGGCGGGTGCTTGCGAGGGATCATACTGACTCGATCCTACTAGCGCTGCACTTACATCCTCATAAAAATTCCAGATCATCATTTGCCCTTGATAATCCTGACCCGCCATGGTCCTGCAATAGCCCGCTGCCAAAGCACCACTCTCCTCAAACAAACCATCACTAGCTTTTACCGCAGTCAGATAAGCATCAAAGTCACTAGTTGCTACAACTAAAGTCGTCGCCGCGCCATCCAGATTTTTTTCTTTACCATCATGATCATCTGCAGGAACAAAAGAGGATGCTAGAAGCAGGCACCCTAAAACCAAAATACTATAAATTTTCATTCTTCCTCCTTTTTTAGTTCAGTATTAAAAATAAGTTTCAATATTCATATCATTTAATCTATAGAAATAAAAACAATTGCAAAGATATAATTATCTCTAAAGAGTTTTAAATCACGCTAAACTTAAGCTATAGACATTTATGCTCAATTGCGAGGTTTTAAAGTGGACTGCCAGTCACCTATCCAATTAAAAAAGCGTCTAAACACTAACTAAAATGTGTAATCTTTTTAACTTGAGGAAAGAAAAAATTTAAAATCCAGGCAGAAAAGCCAACCATTACTGCTGCAAATGCGAGAGCTACAGCCACACCAAAATACTCTGCAATGCCTCCAATAGGAGCAACTGCCAAAGGCATAAGACCGCTCATTACAATCAAAAGGCTCAACACACGGCCACGAATATGTTGAGGGGCAGCCAACTGAATAATACTCATATTTAATGCACCAAATACAGAACCAAAAAATGCAGTAGCAGCACCAAATAAAATAGCAATCATCAAATTGCCTGTAAATGCAAAGAGAAAAATAGAAATTCCCCATCCATAGGAGGTGGCAAGAAGAAGCTTACCTTTCCATTTAAAATCACCAAGTTTCGCTAGGAGTAACGATCCTATTAATGCGCCAACACCCATTCCAGCGGTAAGCAGTCCTAATTCTTCCGGCCCACCACCGATAACATCTTGATTAAATGCAGGCAAAAGAAAACTCGATGCTTTTCCAAAAGCCGATGGAATAAGACCAACAAGTATTAGGCCAAAGATAACTTTATCATTCCAAACAAACCCCAATCCCTCTTTTAAATCATCCAGAGATGAAGTCTTTGGAATATTTTTAGGCCTCCCATGGTGTTTTATAAATAAGGTCAGAATTGTTGCCAAAAATAAAAGGCCAGAAATGACAAAAAATACGAGACCAACACTGTAGTAGGAACTTTTATCGCCGACAGAAAATAATGCAATCAAACTACCCGCAAGAATCGGGCCGATAATACTGGAAAAATTAAATGTGGATGTCTGAAGAGCAGTGGCATTTACTAGATTTTCCTTTCGGACAATCTCAGGGACGATTGAAAAATTGGCCGGCATACTCAGTGAGCCAATCGCACCAGCAAAAATTCCAAAATATATAAAATGGGAGAAAGTTACTTCCCCAATAAAAACAATATAAGCAAGTATCAACGTTGTCACTGCATTAAAAAGTTGCGCGTAGATCATAATATGTTTCTTGCTTATTCGATCAGCAACGACACCACCAACTAGGGAAAAAATAGCTGATGGAATAATGAATGAAAGCATTACCCAAGTAAGTGCCATTGGAGAACTAGTTAGGTCATAAATCAACCAGCCCTGAGCAATTGCTCTCATTTGCATCCCGAATGCTGAGCAGGTGCTGGCCACCCAAAGGAATTGGAAATCTCTAATCAACAATGATTTAAAAAAGCTGTTATCTGACACTTTACATCCGCTGGTGATACTCTCGGTCAACCCAACTTAATTTAAAACATCTGAATTTTACGAGATTGCTACATTATGAAACATGTTGTTGAAGGAAGAATTCTACTAAGTTTTTAATATTTAGTCTTTTATCATCATTTTGTTGCACTTAAATCTCACCCTTTTTTAATCTCAGGTATTTGTTGATTTCTGTTTACAAAAGATAGATTTCCTAAACCCCAAACTTAATTAATAGACACAAGGAATAAAGTTTATGATCAAACTAATAATTTCATTTTTACTCATCGCATCGATACCGCTTCTGATACCCTCTCAACTTCCACTTTTTTTAAATATGACCGGCTTATGGGTTGTTCTCGCAGGAGCTATCAGCCTTGCTTTAATGGGCAGTAATAATTCTGAGAAAATTGAGTTTTTTTCGAAAGGCGCGGTAACTTTTGGATGGATAGGTTTTATTCTGGGCACTGTAATGATTCTTGCAAACCTCGAAAAGGATCCGGATGGTATCGGAGCTGCAGCGAGTATAGCTCTTTTGATCGTATTGTATGGTTATGTGATACAAGTGATCTGCTTTATTATTAAATCTAGCTCGTTGATTAAATAACTGTACGACATTTTTAACCTGGCTCACCAAGGTTTTTAATATCATTGCTCATTCGATTTATCTCGCCCTCGCTGAGGGCGATTAATCCAGAATTAGCATTGTTTACAATTTGACTGACAGACTTGGCACCGCAAAGTATATGACTTATACCCGGTTGAGCGGCCGTCCATGCAACTGTCAGTTGCGCAATTGAGCAATGATATTCATCAAGTAGATCCTCCCATTGCGAAAACATATTCAACAAACGTTCAAGATTCTCTTTTTTAAACCAAGGAAGCCACTGCCCTGCATTACTTCGCCAATCATTTTTATCAAACTGCCTTTCTAAATTTATTTTTCCAGTGAGTAAACCTTGCTCCAAGGACATGTAAGTTATTGAGGCGATTTCGTTCTCAATGCAATATGGGAGAATATCTGCCTCAGGATTTTTATGAAGCATACTGTAACGAAATTGATTACTCGACAGATCTCCATGTGCATCATAAGTAGCTAACTGATCAACCGTGACGTTGGAAATACCGATTGCTCGGATTTTGCCCTGTTGTTTTAACTCCATTAAACATCTCATTGTGTCCTCTATCGGAGTATCATCAGGTGGTATTGCTGGTTTGTGAACCTGAAGTAGATCAATGTAATCTGTTTTAAGATTCCTCAGGCTATTTTCAACCTCAATTTTGATCGTATCAGGTCGTAAACTTATATACTGATTTCTACCATCTTTTTCACCATTAGGTGAACCTCTCTCATCCTGCCACCAAAGACCACACTTCGTGGCGACTACCGCCTTATCTCTGCGGTCTTTAATTGCTTTGCCAATTACTTGTTCACAATGCCCAAAGCCGTATGAAGGCGCAGTATCTATCAGTGATATACCTTCATCTAGTGCTGAATGAACTATTTGTATAGTCTCCTTATCATCTGGTGCCGATGAGCCATCACCGCCGCCAAAATAGTATGTCCCAAGACCAACGATAGAGGCTTCAATCTGCGACTTGCCTAATGGTTCAACCTTCATATTTAACTCCTAGCTACGAGTGGCTTGATAGTAACAAAGATGGCATATCACTTTCTATATCAATGTCGTTATGCATTCACCCAGTTCGAAAATAGAACTAATTTATGTCATCGATCAGTGCAACGATTATGATAGCTGAGGCCCTGTTAGTGATATCATTAGTTACCTAAACACATTAAAGTAAAATCTCAAAAGGCTACAAACCGATGCGTCTTATTAAATTCTTAACGCTATCTGTTGCAATGAGTCGAAACCAAGCTAAGTTTTTCATCAAGAGAGGCCGTGTTTCTGTCAATGGCAAAGCGAAAACCGATCCTGATTTTGAGCTTCTTGATTCCAGTCAGGTACTCTTTGACGGTAAACCAATTTCAATCATCGAGTACCAATATATTGTGCTGCATAAACCACCGTCTTACGAATGTGCTTCGACCAACAAACAAAATAAGTCAATTTTAGAACTGATAAAAAATCGATCGGAAAAGCGTAGCTATCACTTTGCTAATATTCTTGCGCCTGAACTTACTGGGATAGTGCTGTTGAGTGACGATATTCGCTGGGTGAGCCGGATGAAGTTGAGATTACAGAAAAAAACTTGGATATACCGAATTAGGTTAAGCAATAATGCTAATGAGGTGATACTTGAGCAACTAAAGAGTGCGTTATCAGAAAATGAAATTACTCCAACCATCGAAATAGACGATGAAGATAAAAGGTCAATATTGCTTCACCTTAGTCAGACACAAGGAACAGAGATAGTGACAACTTTGGCATCATTAAATCTTAAAGTTGCAACTTTACAACTTAAGCAACTTGGCAGATTGAACCTTGGTGAACTTAAAGAAGGTGATTATCTAGAACTCATGGAGAATGAAGTAAAGATCTAATAAAGCACTATAAAGATCTTATTATCTATGAAAATTTTTTCAATTAAATCGGTACCTGTAACTCACTGGAGTTCAGATAAACCCTTAAACCTTTCTCCTAGACCAATAACTGTTTTTCTTCTCTGTACTGGTTTGACTTTATTTGGATTGGGAGAATCACTAATAATTGCTGCATCCGTAGGGATGAGCCCTTGGGTTGTTCTCTCAGAGGGGCTATCGATAAATACGGGATTAAGCATTGGAATGATTACATTCCTCACAAGCGCAGTAATTTTATTACTATGGATTCCTCTGAAACAGAGTATTGGTATCGGGACAGTATTAAATGCAATTATAATTGCATCCGTTCTTGATTGGTCGTTGCCTTACCTCCCTTATCCAGAAACTTACTTAGCTAAAGTGCTTCAAACCATTTTTGGAACGTTAGTTGTTGGATTTGGGAGTGCACTCTATTTAATTGCAAATCTCGGTCCAGGGCCACGGGATGGGCTAATGACAGGTATTCAAGAACTTACCAGTCAGCCTATTGCCTTGATAAGAGTTATTTTAGAAGTCACTGTTATAGTTTTGGGATGGTCACTAGGAGGAACCATCGGTATCGGCACTATTATCTTTGCTTTTGGGGTTGGACCATCTTTATCTGTAGGACTATATTTTATTTCCACTATTTCTAAAAAATAACTTTTGAACCCTGTAAGCTATTCCCATTAGCTATTTGTTAATAATTGCTTCTCAAGCTCATAGTCTGGAAAAGAATTTTTAAGAACAGCATTATTTAAAAGCACTGTGCCAACTAACTCCGAATTTTTAGATGAAAAGATCGACGTTTTTATCCACATTGACTCAGTTCGTCGACTCTCACCAAGACCTACGATTTCGCGCTCCAAAATATATTCTTCATTCACAAATATTGGCCCATTTATTAACTTTACCTGCAGATCAGCAAATAGACCTATAGACGGTTGTTTTGCTCTCGGAAGGAGTGACCGCGTATAACTTACCAATGGGTTTATCATTTCGAATGGCAAAATTGGTCTTCCCCATGGAGAGCTCTTAGCGTGCTCAGGAAGATACCACTTGCAGTGCTCAGTAATTTTTTTTAACTTTTGATTTAGGGTAAAAGGATAATTTTTCCCAAGATGCTGATTGAAATTTATTCTAATACCTTTCTCAGCCGGTGATCGATCTCCAATTTTAGCATGCTCTAAAATCACCAGATTTTTGGCAGTTGGCCTAGACGCCAAAATTTTTTCTACATCGCTCTCAGAATGGTCAGGGCCAAGGGAAGCACTTCCTTCCAGAACCATTTCGCCATCTTCTTTCACCGCCCATATTCTTGCAGTGTTGTCATTAGTATTCGACCTTTCAGCATATGCCTTTACACGTTCACCCTCGATGACCATCGCTTTAAAATGAGTACTTATACAACCGAATCTAAACCAATCATCTCCCCAGAGTTTATGAAGCAATGGATCAAATTGAGAGAAATGTGTTGGCCCCTCAATTGGGGCGCCTTTAAACCCAAGCGATTCTGCTTGGCTATCATCATGAATAGAAAGGTGACCATCATATTCTTGTTCAGCCAGCATTTGTTGAGGCGCCCTATATAGACCTGACAACACTGCTCCTGTCTCTTCAATAGATGTTTTCCAAATACTCGCAGACATGTTTTCTCTAGCTCAATACCTATTGATACTTTTTAGTTTGGTGGAGGCGGCGGGAATTGAACCCGCGTCCGCCAATCCGCCGCCAGTGGCTCTACATGCTTAGATCAGTCTTTAAATTTAACTCGTGACAACCCGACTGTCAGGGAACGCCAAAAGCGATTTCGGTAAAAGTTTAATGAAGCCACCCCGAACAAGCTTTTTCACGATCTTGCGTAATATGACGCCTGAATGCCCGAGGGCGCTGGACGCACAAGCACGGCTCCAGTCAGACGGCACCCTTACTGGGTTTTAAGCAGCGAGTGCGTAGTTGTCTTCGTTGGCAACTATAATGTTGTGACTTTGATTTAACGAGATTCGCCACCATCTCGACATGCACCAGAGGTTTTGTAATCCGCGTCGAATCCAGAACGCCCCCAAGATTTTTATTTTATCACAATCGCTCTAATTTTTTAAAAATCTATAATTCGGTGACCAAAATAATTGTATTTGAGAATATTGCTTTATTAGTAAAATATATATTTATGTTTTAAATATGTTTATTATCAATAGATTGGGTGGTTTTACTTTACTGTGATACCCATTAATTGTGATCATATTCTGTAGGTGCTTTGTGATTATGCTATTTAGAATTTTTGTCCTTCTCTGTTCCTTATCTTTTGTAACATGGTCATTTTCAGAGAAAGGTCATCCGTTTGTTGTCACAGAAACTGCTAGCTTAAGTGCTCCGTGGGCCATGGAATTTCTGCCATCTGGAGAAATATTAGTTAGCGAGATGAGTGGAAAACTAAAATTACTCGATGAAAATGGAGCTGTATTAAATGATATTACTGGGGTACCTGAGGTGGTTTTTGAGGGTCAAGGCGGCTTTGGAGATATTAAATTACACCCCCACTTTGAGCAAAATCAGTTGCTATATTTTAGTTATGCAGAAAAAGGGACCGGGGACCTAGCTGGAGCTACCGTAGCGCGAGCAAAACTAACAATTGAAGGTAATAGTGGGTCTCTAAATCAGCTCGAAGTCATTTGGAGGCAAATCAAAACCGAGGGACGTGGTCATTATGGTCATAGAATTACATTCGGTCCAGATGGATATTTGTGGATTAGCTCTGGTGATATGCAAAAATTTAATCCAGCTCAAGATATGCAATCAAACTTGGGCAAAATTATCAGACTAAATGATGATGGTACTCTACCAACAGATAATCCCTTCCCGTCATCAAACCCTGTTACATCTGAGATCTGGTCTGTAGGCCATCGCAATCCTCTTGGACTCTCTTTCGATAAAACTGGCCGGCTCTGGGAAGTTGAAATGGGCCCTTGGGGTGGTGATGAACTGAATTTAGTTCGCAGAGGTGCAAATTACGGTTATCCGATTGTTTCAAATGGTGATCATTACACACGCGATCCAATACCCGATCATGACACTCGGCATGATTTTTATCCTCCCGAAATCACATGGACACCGGTAATTTCTCCGTCATCGATGATGTTTTATGAAGGTGACGAGTTCAAGGAATGGAAGGGAAATGCCTTGATTGGTAGCTTATCTGCAAAGGGTGTTGTCAGAGTAAAATTTAACGGAGACAGAGCTGAAGAAATAGAAAGATTTGAAATGGGGACAAGAATTAGGGCAATTGGCGAAAGCGCTGATGGCGCTATATGGCTTTTAGAAGATGGAAGACCAATCCGTAAAGAAAAATCATATGCGCAGGGAGGTGGACGTCTGTTGAAGCTAACAGCGGCTAAATAAAACTGTAATTCATTAATTAGAGCATTATCACCAAGTTGAAAAATTATCTCCTGACAACCTCTGACGATTTTCCCAGTTACCTATCATCAATTTCTCTGGAACCACAATTATCTGAATTTATTAAGTTCAGATCTCCTCGAATTTTTCTAGGGATTGACCTACACTTAACTCAATAACTAGTTCTAAGAAAGGAATACGGAAATGGAGCGAGGTGTTTTTTCCTCTCGGCTAGCTTTTGTTCTTGCTGCATCTGGCTCCGCTGTTGGTCTCGGCAACATTTGGGGCTTCCCAACAAATGCAACAGAGAATGGTGGCGCTGCTTTTTTACTGATGTACTTAGTGCTTGCATTTCTGTTGGCTTATCCAGCTTTGATGGCCGAATTAATCATTGGGCGTCACACGCGATCCAATATGGTAAACGCCCTCACTGAAATATCCTCAGGAAAAACTATCAAATATTTTGGAAGAGGTATTGGGATTGCAGGAATGATGACCGCCGGCTTGATTTTAAGTTTTTATGCAATTGTAGCCGGTTGGATGATTTCGCATATGCTTGAGCCAATTACGCAATCATTCTCCTCTGGAATATCAAAATGGCTTGTGAGCGATGGTCTCTCTAGAAATATCTTATTGTGCGGATGCTTTATTACTCTGACTGCTTTGATTATTTCCAAGGGTGTTGAGAATGGTATCGAGAAATGGTCAACACGCCTGATGCCAGCATTATTTGTTTTGATGGCTCTACTAATTATTTATGTCCTTTTCCAAAAGGGAGCTATTGAGGGGTTAAAGCACTATCTTGTTCCTGATTTTAATCAGTTATTCGATTCTAATTTAATTGTAAACGCACTGGGACAAGCATTCTTCTCAATGTCTCTTGGTGTTGGAACAATGCTAATTTATGGCTCGTATATTAGGGCAGATGAGAATCTACCAGAGGTCGGTGTTTTAGTAACACTCGCAGATACTGGCGTCGCTTTTTTAGCCGGCCTATTAATTCTGCCCGCAATCTTTGTCGCTCAAGAGTTTGGTGTTGTGATTTATAACGACACCGGTAGTTTGATTGCAGGCCCGGGCTTGATTTTTCAAGTACTACCCGCCTTATTCACTAGCATGGGTTCTGCGGGATCTTTAATAGCATTTATATTTTTCCTATTAATGTCCATTGCAGCGATAACTTCGTCGATCTCCATGCTTGAGGTTCCAGTCTCTTATGTCGTTGAGCAATTTTCGATAAGGCGAGTCATTGCAACTTACATAATAAGTACAATCATCTTTTTATTCAGTGTGCTCATTTGCTTCAACTTTGAATCACTCTTTGGATTTGTTATCACTCTGACAACAGAGAGAGCGCAGCCGATTCTAGGAGCACTAATATGTGTTTTTGCGGGCTGGGTCTTTTCTCGTAATAAAATACTTATGGAGATAAAAAGTGGTAATCACTTAGCAGAGCAGGGCATTTTTTGGAAAATATGGCCCAACTATGTGAAATTTGTGTGTCCGGTTCTTATCCTGGTTATATTCTCACAGAGTTTGTGAATATAGTGTTTAGGCAAAATTAAAATGAATCAATGCACAAGGGTTACTGAAAACTCTTAGTGTTGTAAAATGTATAAAAAACGGAATAAATAATTGTGAGTGATGATAAAAAACCTTTAAATTTCGAAGCACAAATTGAGAAGTTAGAAGTTCTGGTGGCTCAACTTGAGAATGGAAACTTAAGTCTAGAGGACTCAATAAAAGCTTATGAAGAAGGCGTTAAAATAGCACAAGCGTGTCAAGCTACCCTAAAGAATGCAGAACAGAAAGTAGAAATCTTAACTAAGCAGGGTGAGGAATTGGTCAAGCAGGATTTCAATACTGACGAATTCTAATTTCGGTTAGTCTGCCAATGAATAAGTACCTAGATGATCATAGAGAAACCTTCAACACGAAGTTAAGCCAGCTCCTTCCCGCTCAAGATAATCATGCAAGCAATCTGCACTCTGCAATGCGTTACTCCATGCTGAACGGTGGTAAAAGAATCCGTCCACTGCTATGTATCGCAGCAGCAGATGCTATTGCTGAAAATAACTCAGCAACATTTTCCGTAGCAGCCGCGATTGAAATGATGCATGTATACTCTCTAATCCATGATGATTTGCCATCAATGGATAATGACGATTTACGTCGCGGAAAGCCCACATGTCATGTTAAGTTTAATGAGGCGACAGCAATATTGGCAGGTGATGCACTCCAAGCTTTGGCCTTCGAAACAATAGCTGATATAGGCTCACTTACATATCAAAATCATATAAGGTTAGTGAAGATCTTGGCAGCAAATATTGGCTGCTCTGGCATGGTCAAAGGTCAAGCAATAGATTTGGATTGCTCGGCCACAAACTTAAATCAAGAGCAATTAGATGAGATGCATAATTGCAAAACTGGCGCACTAATTGAAGCAAGTATAATAATGGGCGCAATAACAACGCAGAAAATGTCTGATGCTCAAGAGGAGAGTTTAAAAATCTTCGCTAAAAAAATAGGTCTTGCATTTCAGATTCAAGACGACATATTAGATGTAGAAAGTTCGACTGAAGAGATGGGGAAAAGCCGAGGTTCCGATGTCTCTAATAAAAAATCTACCTACACGTCTCTCCTTGGTTTAGGTAAATCAAAAGATAGAGCCTCCTCCCTTTACAAAGAGAGTATTGAGGCTCTTGAAGTCTTTGAACACAAAGCTGATCCCCTTCGTGTTTTAGCAAATTTTATTATCTCGCGCACATATTAAACTTATTTTTAGTGTAATATTCATGATCCGGACATCTTGTGAGTTAAAATAAAATATGGCTAAGTCGTTTAGTGAAATTCCTCTATTGCCGCCCGACACGCCTCTACTAGATCTAGTAGATACTCCAGGTGATCTTCGTGATTTTAGTGAAAAGCAACTTCTTGATCTTGCTGACGAATTAAGAGAGTTCTTGCTTTTTTCCGTCGGTCAAACCGGTGGGCACTTTGGTGCGGGTTTAGGCGTTGTTGAACTCACAGTCGCTTTGCACTTTGCCTATAACACGCCTGAAGATCGAATTGTTTGGGATGTTGGACATCAAACCTATCCTCACAAAATCATCACCGGTCGCCGGGACAAAATGGATACTATGCGAAAAGAAGGAGGTCTTTCAGGATTCCCAAAACGCAGTGAAAGCGAATATGACACTTTTGGTGTTGGACACTCAAGCACGTCTATCAGTGCAGCACTTGGAATGACTCTAGCCTCAAGCCATCAGAACAATTCGAGAAAAACAGTTGCGGTAATTGGTGATGGCGCAATGACAGCTGGAATGGCCTTTGAGGCGATAAATCATGCGTCTCATGTCGACAAAGATCTACTGGTAGTCCTCAATGACAATCAAATGTCGATTTCTAAAAATACTGGTGGCCTTTCTACTTATTTTTCTAAATTGTGGGCAAGTCGTTTTTATAATCAACTGCGTGAAACTGGCAAAAAAGCATTGAAGTCACTCCCCCAGACAAAGAACTTTGTCAGAAAAACAGAGGAATATATGAAAAGTATAGTCTCACCAGCGACCATCTTTGAAGAACTTGGTTTCTATTACATAGGGCCACTCGATGGTCACGATTTACCGCTTTTAACTAGTACTCTAAAAAAACTTCAAAAGATTAAAGGGCCTGTGATGCTGCATATCATCACGCAAAAAGGCAAAGGTTATAGTCCAGCTGAAGGTGATCCTGTTGGATATCATGCTCTTACCAAAATCGAGCCAGTGAATCCGGATAAAGTAATCGAAAAAGTTAAACCCAAGAAAAAAATGCCGAAATATTCAGATGTTTTTGGAGAGTGGTTATGTGACATGGCGGAACAGGACGAGCGCTTGATTGGAATCACTCCAGCGATGTGCGAGGGATCTGGGATGAACAAATTTGCTGAAAAATTTCCAGATCGATACGAAGATGTAGCCATAGCAGAACAACACGCTGTAACTTTGGCTGCGGGGATGGCATGTGAAAACACTAAACCTGTGGTCGCTATTTATTCAACTTTTCTTCAAAGGGCCTATGATCAACTCATACACGATGTAGCTGTCCAAAACTTAGATGTACTTTTTGCCCTAGACCGTGCCGGACTCGTTGGGCAGGACGGCGCTACACACGCCGGCGCTTATGATATTAGTTATCTTCGGTGTATCCCGAACATGTTACTTATGGCACCGTCCAACGAAAATGAAACCCGCCAATTGCTATATACAGGCTTCATGCATCACGGTCCAGCCGCTGTGAGATATCCCAGAGGAACAGGTCCAGGCGTTCAGATTGAAAAAGAAATGCAACAACTTCCGATTGGTAAGGCAAATATTGTTAGACATGGAACCCAAGTTGCTATTTTGAATTTTGGAACACTTTTACACTCTGTAATTGATTTATCAGATGAGATGGACTTCTCCGTCTTTGATATGCGTTTTGTTAAGCCGCTCGATAAGGAGCTTTTAATAGAAGCTGCAAAAAATAATGAGCTATTAGTGACGCTTGAAGAAAATTCAGTCGCCGGTGGCGCAGGTTCAGCAGTCTCAGAATTTTTGGCTTCAGAAGGACTCACCATACCTATATTACATTTGGGATTGCCTGATTCTTTTGTCGATCATGGTGACCCTAAGGATCAATTAGCTTCAGTTGGGCTTGATAAAAATGGAATCAGGAAATCAATAATACAGCGAATGAATCACCTTTTGATTCAAACTAAGAAACCAATGTTAAGTGCGGGTAAATTATGAAATTTTATGATTGTTCAACAGCGCCAAGTCCTAGAAGAGTAAGAATATTTATTGCTGAGAAAAAAATTAAGATAGAAACGGTAGAACTTAATCTAATGAAAGGTGAGCATATGACCTCAGACTACCGCTCTAAAAACCCTAACTTAGAGGTCCCACTGTTGGAGCTTGAAGATGGCACTACGATTCCTCAAGTAAATGCTATTTGTCGATATTTAGAAGATATACATCCAGATAATCCTTTGCATGGTAGAGATCCAGTCGAAGGTGCACTCGTGGAGGCAGCAAATACAAAGATTCAGTTAGATGGATTTATGGCAGCAGCCGAAGCTTTCCGTAATTTTACGCCTGGATTAAAAGACAGAGCAATGCCAGGTCCTCATAATTACGCTCAAATACCTGAGCTCGCAAAACGAGGTTTATTACGCCTAGACAATTTTCTCGCTGATCTAGAAAGTCATTTTGAGTCAAATGAATATATGGTCAGCAATTATTTCTCAGTTGCGGATATCAGCGCCCTGGTTTGTATCGACTTTGCAAAGTGGGTCAAAAAGCCCATTCCAGAGGACTACAAAAACCTTCATAGATGGTATAGCACGGTTAGTGCGCGACCAAGTTGTAAAGTCTAATTGACTCTATAATCCAGCGGAGGATCTCTGTCTCCCAAAAGCGCCTCATATTGAAAATCCTCACCGACTCGACTCGCTAGCTCCTGCTTCGCCTCAATAATTATTGTGGGATCTTCGTATATTTGAACTGCTGAGTCGGTCAATACATCAGCGGCTAGTTTCATACCCTTAAGCCCAATAGTTGTTCCACCTGCTGCTACTGCCTGCCATGAGTGAGCAGACGTGCCGGGCACCCAAGTAGCTGTTCTGATACCCCCGGTTGGAATTAACCAGCTGACATCACCAACATCTGTCGAACCATATCCATGAGATTGCTTAAAAGGCATGATCTTTTTTTCATCTCCAAGCTTTTGTGAGGGCTCAAATAATGTTTTATAGATTTCTTGCGCATAGATTTGCTCATCTGATGTGTAATCGATTCCTCCCGAAGCACTTAATTGCGAATGCAGAAGTTTCTGAATTGTGTCATTTGGCATTAAAGAATAATTGCCGTGCATGACTTCATAACTGAGTTTTGTCTCAGTGCCCATAGCTGCGCCCTCAGCAGCTTTTACGACTCTCTCGAATAGCTGTTTTACAACCAATCGATCAGGATGACGAACATAGTAGTATACCTCCGCAAGATCAGGAACAACATTTGGCGCGAGTCCCCCTTTTGTAATCACGTAATGTATTCTGGACTCCTGCGGAACATGCTCTCGCATCATATTCACCATTATATTCATTGCTTCAACACCATCTAGTGCAGATCTTCCCTTTTCTGGAGCACTCGCCGCGTGTGCTGAGATTCCCTTGAATGTGAATTTGCCAGACTTGTTAGCATTTGATGTGCTTGAATTTGCTTGATTAGAGGAGGCCGGATGCCAATGGAACATGATATCAACATTATCAAAGGCTCCTTCTCGTGCCATATAAACTTTGCCAGAACCCCCTTCTTCTGCAGGTGTCCCAAAAAAGACAATCCGACCCGGTGTTTTTGTCTCTATTAACCATTTTTTTATCATTACCGCAGCCCAGGCCGAGCCCGCACCAAATAAGTGATGTCCACATGCGTGTCCTGCGCCTGTTATATTATCCGCTTGTTCTTTAAAAGGAGAATTAGTTTGAGAAAGTCCAGGAAGAGCGTCAAATTCACCCAGTATGCCTATTGTTGGACCTGACTCTCCATAAACTGCCTTAAAAGCAGTTGGTATCTCTGCCAAGTTATTTTCAATTTTGAATCCTTCGTTTTTTAACTCCTCTTTTAGTAGATTTGAACTTCTAACCTCTAAATATCCGAGCTCTGCATAATTCCAAAGTTGCAGCGCGAGAGTTTCAAAACGTTTTTGCTGTGTTTCAAGAATGTCATTGCTCAACCCTTGATTAACAATAAGTAGTAGTATTAATCCGAATATTAATCTAAACATTTAAAAGCTCATCTCCATATCTATCTATACTGAGTAAGTGTATTACAAAATTTCAAGAAAAAAAAAGGCCCCAAAAGGGGCCTTAAAAACTACTTATAACTGCTAAAGTGAGCCGGGGATAGCCCACTCTGCATACCAAGGTGTCTCACCTGGCTTTACAGCACCTATGTAGTCCGTTGAATCAAATACAAAAGAGGAACCGTTATCTTGTGGAGTAATCGCGTCACCAGTAACTGACGCAGAGTCATTTGTAATGGCAGAGTCATTTGTAATGGCATAGTTACTGTCCATTATCACTGCCTCTTCGATAATGGTTGATCCTTCCACAGGAAGCTCCTTATTAAAGGCAACACCCGCCGTATCACATAAGAAATTTCTCAAATTTAATATTGAGAATTGAAACAGTCTTAGATGACGATTGAGTGAAACTTATATTACAGAAATATTACTATTTGGATTATTAGATTAATCGTGTCTAATGTCTTTCCCTTGAACAACAAAAACAATCTGTTCACAAAGGTTTTTGGTATGGTCTCCTATCCGCTCAAGAGATCTGACTACCCACAGAATATTTATGACATGCGTGATACTTTTGGGATCCTCCATCATGTAAGTCATCAGCTCACGGAGCGCAGTTTTGTACTCAAGATCTATCTGTACATCCTGATTAAATGTTTTCATCGCAGCTTCTGCATCAAATCTCGCAAATGCCGTAAGTGCATCAGAAAGCATTTTTGAGACTGACGCTCCGATATGCCGCACTTCTGGATAGCCGCTTTTTTTATTATCCTCTTCGGATAAGATAATTGAGTGATTCGCTATTTTTTTTGCCTCATCTCCAATCCGCTCCAGATCGTTAACTGCCTTCGTAACAGCCATTACTAACCTTAAATCACTTGCTGCGGGTTGTCGTCTTGCAATAACTAAAATACATGAATCGTCTAGGTCTTTCTCCATTTGATCGATAAATTTTTCCTGCTCGATTACGTCTTGCGCTAATTTACTATCGCCGTTATGGATAGACAATATGGCATTTTTAAGTTGTTGTTCCACCTTACCACCCATCTCCATCAAACGGGTGCGAATCTCCTCGAGTTCATCATCAAACTGTTTCATTATGTGATTTTCAAACGAAATTTCTGTCATTTTTTCTCCAATACTCTTAACAATATTAATAAAACTAAAAGCTAGCCAAATCTACCCGTAATATATGCTTCAGTGAGTTTGTGCTCGGGCATTGTAAATACAGTTTCAGTTGGATTGACCTCAATTAACTTACCCAAATGAAAGTAAGCAGTTCTATGTGATACTCTCGCTGCTTGTTGCATACTATGTGTAACAATCGCAATCGTAAAATTTTGACTCAACTCTTCGATTAACTCCTCAATCCGAGCGGTTGCAATTGGGTCTAATGCAGAGCAAGGCTCATCCATTAAAATAACTTCTGGCTCAATTGCTATTGCTCGAGCTATACATAATCTTTGCTGCTGACCACCTGACAATCCAGTACCAGGCTGATGCAATCTGTCTTTTGCTTCATCCCAAAGACCCGCCTTTTTTAAACTGCTTTCAACTAAATCATCTAAATCCGCTTTTGAATTTGCGAGACCATGAAGTCTTGGACCGTAAGCCACATTTTCGAAAATAGATTTTGGAAACGGGTTTGGTTTTTGAAAAACCATACCTACTCTTGCTCTCAACTCAACGACATCAAGCTTAGGATCGTAAAGGTTCTCACCATCCATCGTTACATCTCCTGTAACTTTGCAAGAATCTATCGTGTCATTCATACGATTTAACGTCCGCAAAAACGTTGACTTGCCGCAACCTGAGGGGCCTATCATCGCAATAACTTCATTTTTCTTGATGTCCATATTGACATCAAAAATTGCTTGTTTGTCGCCATAGAATACGTCGACATTCCGCACTGACATCTTGGCATCCTCAACTAAATTCTTGCCAATCGTTGAATAACTCTCAGAGGCATGTAACTGCTGGTCAAAACTAAAAGTTTTAACGGAAGCTTTTCCTATTAACTTATTCGATGAATCGGCCTGCTTTAGGGTTGAATCACTCATTTTTTTCCCTTTATTAACTACCAACGTCTCTCTAAACGCTTTCTTAAGTATACCGCAACAAAATTCATAACCATTAAAAAAGACAGCAATATAATTATTGCTGCAGAAGTTTTTTCTACGAACGCTCTCTCAGGGCTATCTATCCATAAAAATATTTGCACAGGCAAAACTGTGGCAGGATCAGTAAAGCCTCCAGGAATATCAACTATAAAGGCCACCATGCCAATCATTAGCAAGGGAGCAGTTTCACCGAGCGCCCTCGCCATTCCAATAATTGCACCAGTTAACATGCCGGGTAATGAAAGAGGCAAAACATGATGTAATGTTGTTTGGAACTTTGAAGCACCAACCCCGAGCGCAGCTTCTCGGATTGAGGGTGGGACAGACTTTATAGCGGCTCTACTGGTAATAATTATTGTGGGTAGTGTCATAAGTGCCAAGACAATAGCACCAAGGACTGGTATTGACCGGGGTATACCAAAAAAATTTATAAAAATAGCAAGGCCTAATAATCCAAAAATTATCGAGGGCACCGCTGCTAAATTATTTATATTTACTTCAATTAAGTCAGTCCATTTATTTTTAGGCGCAAACTCTTCTAAGTATATTGCCGCTGTAACTCCCATTGGAAACGACATCAATAGAGTTAAAATAAGCGTAAAAAACGAGCCTATTAGTGCACCCTTGATACCTGCCTGCTCGGGTTCTCTCGAATCTCCCCGTTCAAAAAACTTTGTATTAAATTTAAGAGCTATTAGATCATCGTTATGAAGTTGATCTATCCATTTTATTTGCTCTGAAGTTAATCTGGCAGAGAAAGGGTCATCATCGAGCCAACTTTTATAATATGTATCGATATCATCGTCTGCCAAAATCCAAAGGGTCTCTTTAGTTCCCCATAAACTTGGGTTCTGGGTCAACTGATCTCTGAAATCAAATCCCGAACCTTCACTAACTAAATTATTAAGTTTCCTTCTTTCTCCGCGCTTAGTAACCTCAGGGAAAAGATCTCTCAACGATTTTTTTGCTAAATTCTGCCAATTTGCAAAAATAAATTCTTCAGTATCATTTACATTCAAAATACCAATAGCTTCTGGATCATACTCTATTTCTAACTGAATATAGGTTGCTCTAAA
The DNA here is from genome assembly GCA_902604945.1 of uncultured SAR92 cluster bacterium. GTDB lineage: Bacteria > Pseudomonadota > Gammaproteobacteria > Pseudomonadales > Porticoccaceae > AAA300-D14. The sequence goes on from CACLAG010000016.1 coordinate 29,608, forward strand.
AGCGCCAGATCCTTTAGAAATAATATCCACAAACAAAAGAACAACAGCTGCAAGACCAAGCGCTACTCCTAATTTGCCAAACCACTGGAAGTTCCTCTCAGCCCTATTTCGTCTCTTGAGAGATTGTTTTATTAGGGCACGATTATCTTTACTCATATTGTTCTCTATATTTCTTCACTATCTGTAATGCAAATATATTTAGCATCAAGGTAACGACAAATAACATCAATCCCAAAGCAAATGCCGCAAGTGTTTTCGCGCTATCAAATTCCTGATCACCTGTTAACAGCGTTACTATTTGAACAGTGACAGTCGTAACGGCATCAAGTGGATTGACAGTTAGATTCGCTGCTAGCCCAGCAGCCATAACTACAATCATGGTCTCGCCAATCGCTCTAGACATTGCAAGTAAAATACCTCCTACAATTCCTGGCAAAGCTGCAGGTATGACAACTCTTTTCACAGTTTCTGAATGCGTAGCTCCCATCGCAAGAGAACCATCCCTCATACTTTGAGGAACTGCGCTTATAACATCATCTGCAATCGACGAAATAAATGGAATGATCATAATTCCCATCACTGCACCTGCTGCAAGCGCGCTTTCTGATGCAATATCAAGCCCAACACTTTCTCCAAAGTCTCTAAGTACTGGTGCCACCGTAATTGCTGCGAAAAACCCATAAACGACCGTTGGAATTCCCGCTAAAATTTCTAAGGCAGGTTTTGCAATTGTTCTTACATTCAAACTTGCATACTCAGATAAATATATTGCAGACATTAACCCGATTGGGACCGCAATTATCATTGCTACAAGCGATATTAGAATCGTGCCGACAAATAATGGCACCGCACCAAAACTTCCAGATGAGCCTACCTGATCTTCTCTAATTGCCGTTTGCGGACTCCATTCCAACCCAAAGACAAAATCAAAAAAGGGAACTTTTCGAAAAAACTGAATTGATTCAAACAAAACAGAAAAAATAATCCCAATAGTTGTAAAAATTGCAACACAGGCAGAGACTAAAAGAATTCTCTCCATAATATTCTCGACCACAGGTCTTGCATTGAAATTTACAGAAACTTTTTGAGTTGCCCAATACAGACACAATGCCGCCATCAATATTGAGATTACAGTTATCGACCAACGAGAAATAGCTTCGAATTTCTGCATATGCGAAGCAGCATCAAGTTGCCAAGCTAAAACCGAATCAGCATAAATAATTCCCTCAGATATACTTGTGATTCTGTTGACCATAAGCTCATAATCAGAGGATTTCGAGGGCACAAACTCCTGAGGAATCTTATCCACAACTAGTCTTTCAATGACTATCTGATCTAGCGATATCCAAAGAGTTAAAAATATTGATACAGGTATTAATGTAAATAGAACAGAGTATGCACCGTAATAGCTCGGCAATGAGGGTAAAGATCTTATCCCTCCGAGCTTGCCCGCGACAGATATTGATCGATTTTGACTCGTGTAGAAAGCGAATACTGATATAAGAAGTAAAAGGAGTACGAGCGTACTAATTTGCATAGCGTGTATTCCTTTAGAAAGTAGATCCTCAAATTTTCAGGACCTACTTTGTCAGACTAAAAAGCTTATTGCAACGGTTCTTTACCAGTCATTGCGGTCAAACTTCTTATGTTCTTTGCTGCCAAAAATCTTTCCTCCTCTGGAAGAGGTATCATTCCTTTATCAGCAAGATATCCGTCCTCGCCCCAAGCTCTTTCACTAGTAAATTCTCTCAAAAATCCCTTAATACCAGGAACAACTCCGATGTGGGCTTTTTTAACATAAAAGTACAAAGGTCTTGAGATGGAGTAAGATTTGTCAGCAATGGAATCAAACGTTGGAGAGATAGATTCAATTTTAGATCCTTTTACTTTGTCAGCGTTTTGGTCAAGAAAACTGAACCCAAAAATACCAAGTGCATCAGGATTCGCATTTAATTTTTGAACGATTAAATTATCATTCTCTCCTGCTTCCACATAATGCCCGTCTTCCCTGACCGTGTGGCAGATTTGCTTATATGCATTTTTGTCTGTCTTTTTTAGTTTCGCAATCCAATCAAAGGTTTTGCATCCTCCCTCTAATCCCAATTCAGCAAATGCGTCTCGAGTCCCTGAGGTTGGGGGAGGTCCCAAAACCTCGATCTCAAGGTCAGGCAAATCTGAGTTCACCTCTCTCCATGAAGTATACGGATTTTCTATCAACTCTCCCTCTTTGTCAGTTGGAACCATCTCAGCAAGCGCAAGAAACAGATCTTTTCGAGATATGTTAAGGTCTGCAGCTTCTACAGCATTAGCGATGACAATTCCATCATATCCAATTTGAACTTCTATAATTTCCTCTACACCATTCTCCATACATCTCTCGAACTCTGATTTTTTCATTCTCCGAGATGAGTTTGTAATATCCGGGTGGTTGACACCAACTCCAGAGCAGAAGAGCTTCATCCCGCCACCAGATCCAGTAGATTCAATGGTAGGAGTTAGACTACCACTCGACCGTCCGTATCTCTCAGCAACAACTGTAGAAAAGGGATAGACTGTTGACGAACCTACTACTTGAATTCCGTCCCGTGACATTGCATAAGAACTGAGCAGTGCACTCAAGAGAATACTAAACACTGAAAGAATTGACATG
>CACLAG010000017.1:0-31910 GCA_902604945.1 uncultured SAR92 cluster bacterium
ACAAATTTATAGAACCACTCGAAGCTCCAGAAAAACCGTGCTGATGTCTAGATATACCATGGGGAGTTGCATTTACTTTTACCTCACTTAGCGTATTCCAAGCATTGCAATCAGTGCACTGCCCCTGCCATTTACGATAATCTGAGCCACATTCATTGCAGACAAAAGCTGTTTTTAATTTAGATGCCAACTAAGTCCTTATTCCTTTAAATTTTAGACTGAAAAACTATACGTTTTTATCAATCTTTTTGCATCTATAACCTGTTGTATGAAAATAAAATATAGTAGTAACTTAAACTCAGTATCTCGTAGAGAGCGTCTCTTTCTGATAAGGTGATTACATGTTAGAAAAAATAGATAAAACTTTATTCTTTTCGTCGGAAGTGGCATCATCGATCGGTTTGGATGAAGCCATCTTGCTTCAAATATTGCGTGATAATTCTCTTTTTGGCTCCGAAGTAGAAGCTGACAACTTGAAATGGAAGACAACAGATTTAAACAAGTTATCAGGCATATGTACCTTTTGGACTAATGACGACATATACCGAATATTTTTTAATCTTCATCAAATCGGCATTATTGCAACGTCAGGAGACCCAAAACTGGATGGGAAATTCCTGTATATGCTTAATGAAAGTAGGTCTGTCGTTAAACAAGTAGATACAGTCAATAATGTTAGTTTGGAGAACCAATCTCATCATACACCAGCTTTGCCAATCAACGCAGATTGGATTCCCGATGATGAAACCTTCAGGCAACTTGAGCAGCTTGGTGTTGCAAAAGACTTCGCCAACCAACAAATTCCTCAATTCGTCTCATACTGGCGTGAAAGAAATATCTCAAGACATGGTTGGTCATCCAAATTCATAAAAGAGGTTTGGCGTCAATGGCAAAAAAACAAATCCATTGAAAACGCTAGAAGGAAAGAGTTTGAAATTAACTCTCAATGGAAACCATCTCTAGAGGTATATGATATTTTGTCAGAAAAAGGAGGGATTAGTAGAAACTTTATTGAAGACTCAATTCCCGAATTTGTCCTCTATTGGAGAGGGAGAGGAGATAAATCAAATACATGGGACTCCAAATTTGTACAACACGTCAAAAGACAATGGAATTTTTACTCGGGTTTGATGAAAAATGATAACGATCCAACAAAAATGACAGAGGATTGGCGACCGAAAAATGCCGTATATGATGTATTAGCAATGGCAAATATAAATAGGGAGTTCGCTGAAGATTCGATAAAAGAATTTATAATATATTGGCAAGAAAATGGTAATCCACAGATGTCCTGGAGCACTAAATTTCTTCAATATGTAAAAAGAAGGTGGGCATTCAATATAAATCCAAAAACAGGACAAAAAAATGTCAAACGACAAAATCCAGAAAACCGGATCAGAAATAGAAGCATCGTCGAGGCGCTGGAAGATAGAAGTTGGGCATCTTGATAAAGATCCCGATTTAATTGATGCTATTAACGAAATCTTTGCGATGTTCCAAGTAAACTACCATAACCAATACTACAGTGCATTTGGTGATAGCAGTGATTCAGAGAATCTTGCTAAGAAATTGTGGTTGTCTAAGCTTAATGAGTTCAGTAGTAACATTTTATACAGAGCGGCTGAAAAGATTATTACTGAAAGTGAGTACTTACCAACTCTAAATAAAATGATTCAAGCATGTGTTTATTTCAAACTACCGCCACGACTTCCTTCGCCCAGGGATGCATATCATGAAGCTTGTAGAAAAGAGAGCCCTAAAAACATGCAGACTTGGTCTCACCCCATAGTATATTTAGCTGGAAAAGACACTGGATGGCTCCAAATGCATAGCGAGATAGATGCCAAAGTTTTCCCCATTTTTAATAATGTTTTTCAAAAATATTGTAAAAGACTTGTTGATGGAGAAATTTTTTCTATAGACGCTGAACCGCAATCAGTTGAAGTAATTGAAAAGCCCGCCTCAAAAAAGTTCAACATAAAACAGCTGGAAAAACTTAATACTCTTTTTGAGTAAATCACGCACATTGATAAATCACCAATGCAACCACTGACTCACAACTCAACTGCTCGAAGAATGGCAAAAACTATTCTCAATGGGTTCAGGAGTTATTTTGCAGATTATTTAAATTCAACACTTACAGCGAAAGCTAGATTTGAAAAGTCTGACTGGCATGGTGTGCGTCAGGCAAATGTAGAAAGACTTGAAATATATAAAACAAAAATTGCTCAAACTGTCGAATACTTGAGGGTTATTACAAATAAAGATATCAATGATCTTCAATTATGGAGTGATGCAAAGACAGCATATACCCAGCTCATTTTTAATTTTCCTAATTTTGAGATCGCTGAAACTTTTTTTAACTCAATATTCAGTGATATCAATGATCATGACAAGATATCTGATGATGTTGTGTATGTAATCTCATCGCAACTTATTGAAGCACCTGAAGCAGAATATAGTATTTTTATACGATATGAGGGCCTTAAATTTAGAAGTATTTGTAAAACAATTTTATTAGAGGCAGAATTTTCTCTCCCTTGGGAAAATATAGATCTAGACCTTGACTGCATAATGAATGCTTTTAATTCAGAAGTAGTCGCAGTCATGAATACAACCAATTTAAAACTCCAAGTGGATCTTCTTGAGTCGACTTTTTATCGCAGTAAGGCCGCTTATATGGTTGGCCGAATAAGTGTTGGTAACAAAACTATTCCCTTGGCGATCGTTGTCTTGAATAACGAGCAAAACAAATTATTTGTCGATACTATTGTTTTTGATTCTGATGAGCTGAGTATCATTTTCAGTTTTACAAGAAATCATTTTATGGTGGACTCTCCACTACCTTATCAGTACACACATTTCCTCAAGAACTTAATGCCAAAAAAGCTGGATTATGAAATCTATAATTCGTTAGGATTCCCTAAACACGCTAAAACTGAGTTTTACCGGCAACTAGTAAATCACCTTAACAACTCAAACGATCAATTTGTGATTGCTCCGGGTATTAAAGGAATGGTGATGTCCGTATTCACACTCCCCTCATACAATATAGTTTTCAAAATTATAAAGGATAATTTTTCCCCTCCAAAAGAAGTTACACACGATGAAGTAAGGGAAAAATATAAATTAGTCTCACAATATGATCGAATCGGCAGAATGGCGGATACACAAGAATTCGATAATCTGATTTTCCCGCTTGAACGATTTTCTAGTGATTTAATAGAGGAGCTTAGTGCAGTCGCACCATCACAAATTGTGATTAATAGTGATTCGATTCTAATACGCCATTTGTACACAGAACGTTACATGACACCGCTAAACATATATCTTGAGAGTGCGAACGATGAGGAAATGAGAGATGTAATGGATGAATATGGTAACTGCATAAAGCAATTAGCCGCGGCAAATATTTTTCCCGGTGATATGCCGCTCAAAAACTTTGGCGTAACCCGACATGGCCGAGTCGTTTTTTATGATTATGATGAAATCGCGGCCCTTACAGATTGCAATTTTAGAAAGATTCCACCTCCGCGAAATGAATATGAAGAAATGAAGGCGGGCACTTGGTACACGGTGGGACCAGCGGATATCTTCCCAGAGGAATTCAAATTATTTTTTTCTGGTAATGCCAAAGCAAGACTAATGTTTGAAAAAATTCATAGTGAATTATATGACGTGGATTTTTGGATTAATTTACAAAACCAAATTAGGAGCGGATTTGTGCTTGATGTATTCCCATACCGCAGAGCCAAAAGATTTGAGCGGGGCCAGAGCTCAGAGCTAGAAGTATTTGCCGACTAACGGAAAGAAAATTTTTCCTCTACATCATCCTTTTTAATTATAAATCCATCCCTCGTTATACTCTTTATTTCCCAGCCACTATTAATACTCTCGCCTTCTGAGTATGCTCTATCGTCAATGAACAACCGATTCGCAGCAGAGCCTTCCGAAAGAAAAATATAGCCAGATAAATTGAAATCTGGCAATTTATAATCACTATTTTCCAAGATCAATACTTCATCAAGAATAACATCCTCAACACTTAAAACACGATTGTCTTCACTTAAATTTTGACCAGCTGCATCAGATAATCCCTCTTTCGAGGGACTCATTATCGATAAGTTGTTAGTAATCTCATGATGTTCTGAAATGAAATAAAACACGGCAATGCTCGACATTATAAAAACAAAAATAATCAGATATTTATAGAGGTATTTTTCTTTCTTTTGGCGATGAGATGCCAGGTCAGTACTCAAAATATCCTCAATCCGAGATGGATCATCTTTTGCTCTGTCATTTTCCGCCTTTTTCAGGGCTTTCAGTATGTAAGACATCCCTAGCTACTCTCTTGAATTATTTTTGGTATTTCTTTATTAGTGAGCTGATTAATTAGCATAATGGTTCTTCTGCCAACAATTCCATCAGGATTAATGTTGTTTTGTTTTTGAAATAAAACAATTTCATCAAAAATCGCCTCAGTAAATCTTCCTCCCGTTATCAATCTTTGTTTGTTAGCATAGATCTCCACAAACTTATCTTGGAGCCAAACTAATCCAGCCTTATTTTCATCACCCAATTTTAAAACTTTAAATTCCTTTGGTGGTGCCCATAAATAACTGAAAGATCCTGTCCATCGCTTTAAAAAAATATCTCGCTTTATAGATGATTCACCATTTAAATCAAATAGCAAAATAGTCTCATCTCTTACCTCCAACAACACCACACTGGTTATATTTGAATTAGCATCAGTCAAATGGACTATTCCTGGCCTATTAGTTTTCAAAATAACGTCAAAATCAATGGATTCATTCGTCTCATACTTTAATCCAATATCTGCTGCTGAACTGTTTAATGCTTCTTCAGTAAATATCCCTTCAACCCTATGACCCCAGAGAGAGAATAGATGTTCAATGGGATTAATACTTGGGGAAACACGCTCAACCGGCTGATTTGTTTTTAATTCTTTTAGTGGATTCACCGCAGAGATGTTGTTTTCTTCCTCTTCTTGGAATAACTTGCCCTCCAACTTACCCTGATAATTGTATGGACTTTTATCAGTTACTATTTCCCATTGAAGCTCTTCTCTAAAAAAGAACATTAAAATCAAAAGATTTAGAAGGGTAAAAACTCCTATTTGCCAAACTTTACGTCTAAATGGCTTTGTCTCTTCTCCAAGAACTTCAGCAGACGACTTTATTACTAAAGATGCATTGATAGATTGTTTACTTTCAGAGTATGCCGCCAAAAGCGCTTGATGACAGATCAAGTTAATAAGACGAGGGACTCCCTTGGTAAGTTTGAAAATGTGTTTATATGATCCCCTATCAAATATCTCACGAATCCCACCCGCCTGAGCTAATCTATAATTTATATAATCAGGAACCTCCCTGATTTTTAAAGGCAGCAGATGAAACCTTGAGACAACTCGCTGATTGAGTTGCCTTAAATTATTTTGTGCTAAGTTTTCTACTAATTCTGGTTGTCCCACCAACAATATATGCAGCAATTTATTACTATTAGTTTCTAAATTGCTGAGCAAACGCAAGCTCTCTAAAATCTCATCATCAAGATTTTGAGCTTCTTCTAGAATAATAAGTGTTTTTAATCCTTCGGAATGGGCCTGTAAAAGGTTGTCATAAATCGCATCAGAACATTGCTTAGCATAGGAAAGATGGGCATTTCTTTTAAACTTTATAGACAGTTCTTTACAAATACTCGCAAATAAATCGGTTTCTTTAAGCTTACTATTTAGGATGTATGCTACACGTATATGCGCTGGTAGATGCTCAATTATTGTTCTAGTGAGAGTTGTTTTGCCAGTCCCAACTTCCCCGGTCAAAACAATAAATCCGCCTTCTCTATCTAAACCATATTTTAAATGCGCTACTGCTTGTCGGTGTTGGTAACTGGGGAATAAAAGATTAGGGTCAGGAACAATAGAAAATGGTTCTCTTTTGAGACCAAAATGTTGCAAGTAAACGCCCATTTGTAAAATGACTACTCACTTTTATCGTTTTTGTCTAAACCCTGACTAATAAAATCTTTTAGTTGTTTTGCAACAACACCATCATCAGAATCTTCAAAATCTCTAGTGATAAGATGATCAAATTTTTGTCGTGATAAGACATTTGCCTCCTCAGGATTTCTTAAAATAGTAGGTCTAATAAACATCATAAGAACCTTCTCCCGATCATCTTTCGATGATTTGCGAAACAGACTTCCCAATATAGGTATGTCACCCAGCAAAGGGACTTTCTCGGCATTATCGCCGGAAGTGCCTTCTATCAGGCCACCTAAGATAAGTAACTCGCCATCTTGAATCATAACATTTGTTTGTATTGTGCTTTTTGTAGTTGTAGCTCCCAATAAAGAATTTGCTGTCCCTGATTTTACTGCAGATGATTCTTGTTCTATCTCGAGCCTAACCGCATCACCCTTACTGATCTGAGGTTTCACTTTTAACATTACTCCTACTTCCTCTCGATTTACCGTAGTAAAAGGATTAACGCTATTAGTATTGTTTGTATTTGCATAACTTCCTGTAGGGAACGGCACCTCTTCACCGGATGTAAGCACTGCCTCCTCGTTATCCAATGTAATTACAGAAGGCGTTGATAGAATCTTGCTACGCCCATCTGATTTTAAAGCCTGAACCAGTAATCCAATCCCTCTCCCGGTTTCTTGATCAAAATCACCGGCCATTCCTATAACATTCGGCGCAAGAGAGGGAAGTGAATTTGTCACTGTCGATGAATCCCCATCGGCAATTGATCCCAGCAAAGTCGCTAATACCCCATCAAAATTTGTTAGATAAGCACCTTTGTCCTGCCCTGTGATTGCCAACTGCGAACTCAAATTTTTTGCCTGACTTTCTGATAATTCAGCAATAACTGCCTCTATCAAAACTTGAGGTCGTGCTCTATCTAGTTTATCGACTACATTTTTTATTTCCCGGATAACCGCAGATGGAGCCGCCATTACCAGGGCGTTATTGAGTTCGTCAATCTCTATTTTATAGTTGGTAGTTGTTTTCTTATCGCCCGTTGACTCACCCGCTAATCGTAGAAAGACATCTGAACTTAACATACCATCAATTATTGGCTTGATCTCTGATGCTCTGGAGTAATCTAAATAAATTACTTCAACACTACCTTTTTTAGTGGAGGGGAGATCAAGTAGCTTTAACATATTTTTAAAAGCAGTTCTTGCAATCCCTGGGCCACTAACTATAACCCTATTATTTAGACCATCCTCCACTAAAGACAGCTCTTGTTTTTGAAGCTGCTTCAATTGACCCGCAATATGTACTGCTTCACCCGCTGAAATAAAATCCAAATTTATAACTTCAACCGCTGTCTGATCCGGATCGTCCATTTGCTTTATCACTCGATTTGCGGCAGTGATATTTGATCGGATATCGGACATCACTAAATAGTTACTCCCAGCAAAAGCCAGCAACCTTGCACCATTACTCAGCAATGGTTTGATTATCGGCACCAGAGTGGCTGCTTGGACATGCCTAACCTTGACTATCTCAGTAACTAACCTATTATCTCCATCACCGCCGGCAAATTGAAAAGCCTGAGTGAATGGTATTATTCGAGTAACAGCACCATCCTCTACTGCCTGAAAACCTTGAACTTGAAGAGAGGACAAAATGGCTTCATACAAAAGATTTGCATCGATCGGACCTGGCGATATTATCGTGACCTTGCCTTTAACCCTGGGATCAAGAACAAAAGACTTCCCTGTAATTTCTGCAAGACTCTCAATGACACTTCTAATATCAGCATCACGAAAGTTTATTTGAACTGTTTCATCAGCAGAAAGAGCTGAAGAAATAAAAATACCAAAGAAAGTAATGAATGCAAGCCGTCTTAAAATTCTCTTAATATTAAATTTCACTCTAAGTTTGGCTTTCATTTTTTTATCCTTAGTAAAACCAGATTTAATTTTGCTATGGTTTCATCCCAAGAGCAGGTAGCATTTTAGCTGACAAACTCTCAGCATTCACATAAATAATTTCTTCCCGCCCTTCACGCAAAATAGTTACAGGTAAATTACTTGACGATCTAAGTTTCATCAGATTCATTGGATTTCCCATAAGATTCTGAATTAATGACCCATCCACTTGCAAAATCACATCACCATTTCGTATATCTGCCAATGCTTTGACCTCAGAAGAGAGGCTATTCACCTTAAATCCTTGTCCCTCACCGACCTTTACAGGGACTGCTCCAAATAAATTGGAAATGGCAAAGCCTTCTTGCCTGATATTCGAAGGGGGTGCACTTTCAGAAGCAGCAGACTGCATGATTACATCATGCTTCTTCATCATTAACTGCTTCCTAACACCATTGTCCTCCAAGATAATTCTATAAGCTTGTATTTCTACTAATTCAATTGATCCCGAGAGCTTATCCCCTACTTTAAATACTTTTTCAGGCCGTCCTTTAAACTTTAAAGTTGCAGACGAATTGCTATTTGATAGCATCACGCCTAAAAGATCTGCATCTATTTTTAACTCAGGTAACTTTTGGTCAGGTCTATTAGTTTCAACCTTAGTAATTATTTTCCCTTCGCCAAACCAATTCCATGAATCAGCTCTCATGGATTGAGCACTGTTAATTTTAACGATTGGTGCCTTTTCATCATTCAATAGAACGAAAACGAGCTGAAACAAAGACGAAACTAAGAATCCTATTGATATTAATAAAATAATATTTTTTAGTTCCAAATAGTTTTTTAACTCTTTAATATTCAACTGGAGCCGCCACAATGGTTGCATCATAGGTATTTTTTAATGATGTTGTCATAGTTACCTGATCGACTTTATAGCCCGAGCAACTCGCCTGAGAGTAAAAATCTAGAAATTGATTTGCATCCGATCCAGATAATTGAAATTTAATTTTATCCTCAGCTTGCTCAAAAGAATTTACCGAAAGTAAATTCCGTCTTGCTAAATTCTTAATCTGATCCTCTGTAGTACCTCTTTTATAATTCCGGGATGAGCAGGCATTTTCTAATTTCTTCACCACACTTACTTTGGAAGAAATCCAAATAAAGTCTGACTTTAGGAGTTCCAGCTCTAGAGATAACTTTGAATGTTTGGACAGCAATGGATTTACAGAAATAAATGCTAAACATAACAGCGACAGGGCCAATCCAAAATAAAGCAACCGCTTTTCTCTTGCTTGCAAAAGGTTAAATTTTTCAGTTATGTAAAATCGAAGCCTATTCATCAGAATAATCCTTTTTCAACCTTTCGAGGGAGTTACAGACAACACCATATTGTCATCTCCCGTCATTTTATCTGGAATTAAACTTACACGATAACCGTCTATTTTTAGAGATTTCTTGCTTAACTTATCAGCATTTCTAATAGATATCTGAGCTGAAGAATCACTAATTTCCATTCTGACCAATTCGCATTCACAGTTTGTCATTATTGGTTGCAAAGATCTAAGAGACTTCATTATCGGTGAGTCTAAAGCTTCTTTTTGCTCAAATAAACGCTGTAAATTTGCCTCGGCTTTACTTCTCAAAACTGACGAAGCTGGAATATTTTCATTGAAAATTTTTCTAAAAACATCCACATTTTTATTTTGATAAACCGCGATGCTGTTTTCCAAGGCGTTAATACTGATAATTACAGAAGATAGAGATGTCATTATCGCAATAAATATTATACCTGCGGCAATTGACCACTGATTGATCCGTGAGGATTTCAAATTTCTCTTTAATTCTTTCGGCAACAAATCAACTCCCTCATGCGAGCCAAAAGTCCAGTCGATTTTCGATTCGTTGACCCTTGCTATTTTACTTAGTTCCAGTGGAATTAAATTTTTATTTGGGATAGATATCGACAAGCGATAATTTGGGTTTTCATCCAAAAATTTTTGGATAAGAGGCCATGCTATTGTTGCTTTTGAAGCAAAGCCCTCTTTACGAGAGGTTCTAACTAAGATTACTCCCTCTCTCCATCCTACACTAACAATATTTTCTTCAAACGGTAATGCGAAGTAATCTGGTGTCATCGAAACTGCTTCTACTCTAGAATTTTCTGATATCCTTTTCCATTCTCTCAGACGATCAATGCTGGTTACCGCGTATGTGAGTTGCTCGGTTGTCTCATGAATTAAACTAAAGTGAGTTTCTGATGGGTCTTGAAGAAGTTTATCCTCTAGCATCCAAGGAATAATATCCATCCACTTTCTTCTCGGCGCAGTCGGAACGTCAACGTAATGAATACTCGTATACTCAGATGGCACCCATAAATGTGCCAAATCAGTCGCATCTGCGGCGGGACCCTCAAGAGCATTTTCTAATTCCACTTGCCTCTGCTCAAGGTCAAAAATATGCCAAGTATTCATACTATTTAAATTCCATCATAGAACAAGCAGACTGGATTATATTAGTTTCTTGGAAATTTTGCTGATCTGTCTTTGAACCCTCATCTTTCTTTGAAAACAAGGCCTCTATTTCAGACATTGGTTTACTTGAAGGCAAGATTTTTGGCACCAATCTAATATCTCTAGAAATAATGTTTATACCAACATTTTTTGTTCTATGCAGCAAACTAGTTAGTTCCATCTTGGCTTCTCCAATTTCGGCTTCTAGATATAGCTTAAAGAAATCACTGTTCACAGAGATCAAGTGTTGTGGCCAAATCAAATTTGCTCTGCCAACTCCAGGTTTAATTGGATCCCAAAGAGCTAAGTACTCATTTATTTGGTTATAAAAGTCATTTACATTACTGAAAGGTCTTCCCGATAGAACTGCTTCGATGAAAGCTAGACCATAATTACCACTAAGTGAGTTTAAAATTTCTACTGATGCAGTGTTAATGTTGATTGGTGTCTGAAACGGAAGTGCCGACAACCAGGGCATCAATTTATTGACCTCCTCGATCGTGTAACCCATAACTGCTGATAGCTCGGATGAAGATACAAACAGGTCATTATAAACAACCACAGAATTCTCTAAGCCTTCATAATCTGCTTGCTCCGCGCCCCAGGACCCTGCGCTATCGTCAGCATCGATCCAGTCTTTTACTGCATATACCCTGCCTGGATTTACTGGGATACTCAGTAACTCGAGAAGATTTAACCAAACTTTGGCAAAGCCAATTTTTTCAAAATCATCCAGCTCGCCTTGTATAGGAGAATTGTCATAGTATTTAAAACTATTTATATTAAAGGCACCTTGCAAATCGCTGAGGCAACCAGTCAGCGTTCCTCCCTCAACTGGTAATAAAGGAAGCGCCTGCGCCCAAATCTCGCCGTAATGATCAATATTATTATCTTTTATATCCTCGAAAAGTAACTCAGTTGCCCAACCTTCCCCACTAATCGCTATCAGAAGCGCCTGATCATTGTGCAGAAAGCGAGAAGCTTGCGATAAATCTATTTGATGTCGATAGAAGATGTTCGACAATATTAAACTCACTGCAAAAATAAGAATAACTGCAGATAGAAGGGCTACACCAGTTTGCCGCGTTCTCGTTTTAATTGCTTATTACTCCGGGATATATTCGAGTTATCTCAGTTTCATTTTTAAATGTTATTTTAATTTCGATCATTCTGGGCAGCAATTTTCCAGACCTTGCTGGCGCATTTGGTGGAGGCCAGTCTGGATGATAATTTCCATTTGCGTCCAAATGGTTAATTTTTATCTCGGAGACATTATCCAGCAAACGAAGCTTTATTCCATCACTTTGACGGGGTGATTCGGTGGCGCCCCAGGAAGTGCGGATGAGCTGGTCATCAACATTAAGTCTATAATCAATACGCCTTAATCCGCTCGGATTACTTTTGATGCTTGGCCCACCGCCACGAGTGAATCTTATCCCAAAATCACTCGGATCAGTGAAATATGCATCCTCCATCTCGCTTAATCCATCATAAAAACGTCTAGGCTTAATGTGCAAAAAATCTCTACCAATTATCTGTAATGCCTGGGCTAATTGAGATTCATCTTGAAAGCTTTCATGACTCCGTTTATTCATTTGGGTCATTACCTCAACAGCCTGATATGACATGATCGAGAGAATAGATAAAAGGAACAATGAGACGATCACTTCTATTAGGGTGAAGCCTGATTGTTTTTTCAAAATTAATTGCTCTTTATTAAGTAAACAGCAAGAGTAGATTGAGTCTTATTATTATCTGGAGATTCAACCATGACTTGATACCGATATAGATCCTGCCCCATGGCTTTCTCAATTTCTAATTCCCATATCCAATCAGTTCTTCCTTGGAGTTCTTTCCCTTTTTTCTTTAACACTATTTGATTACTTGTAGCTGACCCGGCTTGAGATACCTGATATCGCTTCATCAATTGATTCCAAGCAACATTATGAGCGAAAAATCGATCTTTCAACAATACCCTCTCATCCGCATATTGTTGCACAGAGTAAATCGCACTGCTCAATACTAAACTCAATATGAATAGTGCGACTACTAGTTCAATCAGAGTAAATCCAAAATTTTTTTTCTCGGATTTCAATCAACTATCCTTGTCATCTGTATATTAGATTCCTCAGCATTCCATCTAAATGTAAATTTGGTATCAGTTTCAAGGAAAGAGAGAGTCATCATTTCTTGGGGTTCTAAATATCCATCGGGGAACAACAGAATAAAAGGTGAGGATTCTTTTTCTGTATCAGACTCCTCGAGAGAGATAGATTGAATATCCTCAAGTAGCAATTCATCTGCAATTAATCGCCCAACTAGTTCTTCATTGTCCTTACCAAAGCTAATATACCCCTTATGATCCAACAAAAATCTTGAAGGTATCTCTGTTTTTAACCATTGATTTCGGTAATATATTACTGGCGTAAGCGCCGTTGCCTCTCTTGTCTCTGCATTAAAATCAGACATTATTCCGTAAACTGCGCCTTCTAACATCGCATGTTCAAAAACCAGATTGATCCAAATCATTAGCCTCTCAGACTCAGAAACATATCTGCGCTCAGATGACTGACTTACCGAATATATTACAGAGGTAAACAGTATTACTACTATAGCGGAAACCACTAATAATTCTATGAGTGTAAATCCTCTCTGATTCCTCACTCTGAGATATCCATTTATAAAAGCAGAAAATGGGTATAACTAGTCATTGATATTCCAACTTCCTAGATCAGCATTAGAATCAGTCCCTCCTGATGCTCTGTCAGCGCCTAAAGTATATACCTCTACAGGCTTTCCATGAGTCCCCGGATTTGAATACCTGTATGGCTCCTTCCATGCGTCCTTTGGAAGTGAATCAAGGTAGGGGCCATTCCATGATCCTGCAGATGCGCCAGATGGCGCTGAAACGAGTGCCTCTAATCCCTCCGCTTGACTGGGATATCGATAGTTGTCTAGCCTGTAAAACTTGAGTGCACTCTCAATCTGCCTAATATCGGATGCCGTTCTTGCTTTTTCTGCTTTGTTTACTTGATTAAAAAGTGTTGGCGCAAGCATGGCACTCATAATCGCAATAATTGCAACAACGATCATCATTTCGATCAGAGTAAACCCAGATTGGCTATTAAATTTGGTCATCATAAATTTCCTCTATTTTAAATTGTATTATTCATATCCATGATTGGTAACATTATTCCTGCAACGATCCCCAAAATCATTGCACCCATTAATAAAATTAGCATAGGATTTAGTAATTTCAAAAATACTTCAACTGCATTATTGAGCCTGGCAGCATAATATTCAGCAACGCGCACTAACATTTTATCCAGCTCGCTAGAAGCTTCCCCACTTCCAACCATATGTACCAAAAAACCACTTTCAGTAAGATTTTTTTCTAAAGCTTTATGAAGGCTAACTCCCTGCCGCATTGACTCAGTGACTCGATCAAAATCCGACTTAAGGGACAGATTGCCGACAACCGCTGATGAAATTCTTAATGCTGCTAACACTGGCACACCACTATTCAACAGTACACCCAAATTCCTTGCCCAATCAGATATGTCTGCCATTCGGATCCATCGGCCAAATCCAGGAAGCCTGAGCAGAAAATCATGGAATTTTAATCTTAACCCAGAGTTTTTGAGTCCAATTTTAGCCGTTAAAAATAATACTCCAGCAAAAATTAAAAGATAGCTCCCAAAATTTTGAACAAAGTTGCTTATTCCGATAATAAGCTCAGTAATCCACGGCAGTTCTCTATTGGAGCTCGCAAACACCGATGTTATTTTAGGGACTACCAAAACCATCATAACCGATACCATCGCGATTGAGACTGTGACAAGAGTTACAGGGTATATGAGTGCTCTCGATACAGTTTTTCTATTCTCAGCACTCGTACTTAACTCATCTGATAACCTCATTAAAATCTTATCAAGGTGCCCGGTTTCCTCACCCACCCCCACGCCAGCTATTACACCTTCAGGAATTTTATATGGAGATCGCCTTAAAGCCTCTGAGAAGCTTCGTCCCTCGGTAATTTCACTTCTCCAGCTCTCTACCATTCTCCTCTGTTTCGGTGTCTCAGCTTGCTCGATTGTCATCCGCAAAGACTCTTCTAGCGGCAACCCGGATTGAATAAGAATAGCTTGTTGATGCAACAAAAGAGACAAATCAAAATTATCAAAATTCGCTTGTCTGCTGAAGATCGATTTCTGCTTTGCTGAGGCTAATTCGATCTCTTTTATCGAAGAGGCTAGCAATTTTTTTTCTTTCAAAGATTTTCTTGCTAGTCTTTCTGATTCAGCCGAAATTACTCCTCGAAGCAACTTTCCACTTGAATTATAAGCTGAATAATCAAAGGTGGGCATAACTAAATACTTGTAACTCTGAGCACTTCAGCTGTTGTGGTGATACCCTCTCGGACAAGATCAAAACCTGCCTCTCTTATACTTGGAACTTCTGATCGAATAGAACTCTCCAACTCTATTTCACCTGCCTGCTCATGAATTAAACGCTGAAGGCTTGAAGCTACCGGAACCAATTCGAATAGAGCTTGTCTTCCTGAGTAACCTGTCCAGTTGCAGTCCGCGCAACCTTTCGCTTCATAAATAGTTTGACCCTTTTTAAGGCAAAGTATCTCTTTATCAAAGTCGTTAGGCTTAACCTTCTCTCTACAAGAAACGCACAATTTTCTGACCAATCGTTGTGAAAGTATTCCTCTCACAGTTGACGCCAATAAGAATGCATCAACTCCTAAGTCTTGTAATCTTGTGATTGCACCCGCAGCAGTGTTCGTATGCAGCGTTGAGAGAACTAGGTGTCCGGTTAAACTGGACTGTGTCGCGATCTCTGCAGTTTCACCATCTCTTATCTCACCAATCAAAATAACATCCGGATCTTGACGCAATATCGCTTTGAGTCCACGAGCAAAGGTCATGCCCGCGCGCAAATTTATTTGTGTCTGACTTATTCCAGGAAGGTCATACTCGACTGGATCCTCAACAGTCATAATGTTTCTGCCCTTTTTATCCATCTGCTGAAGCGCAGCATAGAGAGTGGTTGTTTTCCCAGACCCAGTCGGACCAGTAACCAATATAATGCCATGAGGACGACGTATTAATTCATCCAGTTGCTTTGCAATTTCATTAGGCATCCCGAGGTCATCGACCTGAAGTCTACCTGCATCTTTGTCAAGCAATCTCATCACTACTCTTTCCCCATGGCTCGAGGGCATAGTGGATATTCTCAGGTCAATGCTTCTTCCTCCGAGCTTAACAGCCATCCGACCATCTTGCGGCAACCGCTTCTCTGCGATATCTAATTTAGACATGACCTTGATCCTAGAAATAAGTAAAGGAGTAATCTGGATAGATGGCTTTAGAACAGTCGTTAGAACACCATCCAGTCTAAACCTTACAACCGCTTCTCGCTCGTATGGCTCAATATGAATATCAGATGCGCTTTCTTTTAAAGACTCGGCCAAAATTGCGTTCAACAGTCTAATAATCGGTGCATCATTTTCCGAATCGAGCAAATCTCCAGTTTCTTCCAACTCTGCTGCTGCCGACTCCATATCTACAAAATCTTTTATGTCAGCCATAACTGATTCTGAAGAATTTTTCCTGCCGCTGTAAATAGTAGACAACATTTGATCAAAAGCATCGCCATCAATTGAAGTAATTTCCTCGATGTTTTTGTTCACCCTGAGGATTTCTAAAACCGCTGACTGGTTTGCATTTGACGACAGAACTAAATCACCCTCTTTAATTCTTAACAAAACGCCATTAGATCTTGCAAATTCGAATGGCAATAAATCTTGTCCTATTTGTGTCATTAAACTTGGCTCTCTAAAGTCTCTATTGGCGTAAATATCTAATAATGTTGTGACGCAAGATGAAGATCTTGCATACATTTATTTTCTGATTATTCCTTTCCAGGCTTTGCTCCAGCCATCGTATGGAAAGGAAAACTAGACACATTGCCTCCGCTTGCCTCAGTTATCTTACATGCACCCTCTTTTTCTACTTCATCGATTCTCACTATCGACTGAACAGGTATAAAGCTACGTTTAACGCCCGTAAATTCATTTTTTAGCTTCTCTTCCGAGGGATCAACGATCATCTGAGTTTTTTCGCCGAATACAAACTCTTCAACTTCCAAAAATCCCCAAAGGTCACTTTGAAAAACATGTCGAGCATATATTTCATAAACCTTTCCTTGATTAAAGAAGCTTATTTTATAGATTGGTTCTTTCCCCATATCTCCAATTTTCCCGTTCAGATTGTCAAAAACTCAGCGACTTATAATAACACAACTCCTAAAACCTGTTGTCAAGAATGTTGCTTACTATAGCGTCGCAGATATAATGTTGCTTTCTTAATGATATCGTTACGTTTATGAGTATTAAACCTATCAAAAAGCTCCATATAGTAACTCATGGCTGTCAGATGAATGAGTATGATTCGAATAGAATGAGAGACCTTCTTGGCAAGAGTCACGACATGATACCCACAAATACTGCTGAGGATGCCGATGTAATTCTTTTAAATACTTGTTCGATTAGAGAAAAGGCTCAAGAAAAAGTATTTCACCAACTTGGAAGATGGAAACATCTAAAAAAAACGAATCCCCAGTTAATAATAGGTGTAGGTGGCTGCGTTGCTAGCCAAGAAGGAGAAGCGATAGCAAAAAGAGCTCCGTTTGTTGATATCATATTCGGGCCACAAACGCTCCACCGCCTGCCTGAACTGATGGAGACGAAGAAAAGCAGCAACAAAGCAGTAGTCGATATTAGTTTTCCTGAAATTGAGAAATTTGACCACCTTCCCCTACCTGAATCTAATGGTGTTAGTGCTTTTGTTTCAATTATGGAAGGGTGCTCGAAGTATTGTTCATTTTGCGTTGTGCCCTACACGAGAGGGGAAGAGGTCAGCCGACCAGCCGCTGATGTCATTGCTGAAATTAGTGCTCTGTCAAAACAAAATGTTCGGGAAATTAATCTTCTGGGTCAGAATGTAAACGCTTATCAAGGAACACTTCCCAATGGGGGCATATGCAACCTAGCAGAGCTTATACCAATGGTTGCAAGTATTAAAGGCATAGATAGGATTAGATATACTACATCGCATCCGAATGAATTTTCAGATTCTTTGATAGACACGTATTCTAAAGTTCCTGAATTAGTCAACCATCTCCATCTTCCTGTTCAAAGTGGATCCGACAAAGTGTTGATGGCCATGAAAAGAGGTCATACGGCTTTAGAGTACAAATCGAAAATTCGTCGCCTGCGAAAATTACGACCAGACATAAGCATATCTTCAGACTTCATTATCGGCTTTCCTACTGAAACCAACAGTGATTTTGAGGATACGATCAATTTAATTGATGATGTCGGTTTTGATACCTCCTTTAGCTTTATATACAGCGCCAGACCCGGCACTCCCGCTGCTGATCTGCCAGACACTGTCCCATTAGAAATCAAAAAACAGCGTCTACTGATCCTTCAAAATAGAATTAATCAGAACGCATCGAGAATCAGTCAAAGAATGGTCGGAACAAAACAAGTTTTGCTAGTAACAGGCGTGTCTAAAAAAGATCCAGGACAATTACAGGCGCGCACTGAGAACAATCGAGTAGTTAATTTCTCGTCAACTGAAACCGAACTTATTGGAACATTTGTATCAGCTTTGATTGATGAAGCTTTGCCGAACTCTTTAAGAGGACAGTTGATATAATCTTTATTTAAAGAAAAAATTTGTTTACCTAATGATCCATTACAGGATATTCTTGTCAATCAAACCTTAGAGGCAAAAAGTAAAACTTGGAACATCACCAAAACCAATCTTCTATTTCTGAAATCACCCTCAATCCAAATCATACCAAAAGACTAGCTTCGCTCCGTGGTGAATTGGATTGTAATATCCGATTAATCGAAAAAAGGCTCGGTGTCTCAGTATATTCAAGAGACAATCATTTTACTGTAAAAGGAATTGGCGAAAACTCCAAGAACGCTGCTTGTGTAATAGATCTGCTTTATAAAGAAACCGCCAATTTTGGTGAAATAAAGTCTGAACAAGTTCATCTTCAATTACGTCAATTTGAGTCAGGAAACAAAAACTATTCTGAAACTGATGATACTAGTAATTCTAATATCTACTCAGTGATTAGAACAAAAAAAGGGAATGTTAAGCCTCGGAGTTCAAACCAGCACACTTATGTCAGATCCATCCGGGCGCATGACGTAAATTTTGGTATAGGGCCTGCCGGAACTGGTAAGACTTATCTGGCGGTAGCATGCGCAGTTGATGCTTTGCTTCGAAATGAGGTTGAAAGAATACTTCTTGTCAGACCAGCCGTGGAAGCAGGAGAAAAACTGGGCTTTCTTCCAGGTGATTTAACGCAGAAAATCGACCCATATCTGCGTCCCTTATATGATGCTTTGCACGAGATGCTTGGAAATCAAACTGTTGTGAAATTTATGGAGCGAGGAACCATAGAAATTGCACCATTAGCATATATGAGGGGTAGAACACTGAATAATGCTTTTATTATCTTAGATGAGGCACAGAACACCACAAAAGAACAAATGAAGATGTTTCTGACTCGCATTGGCTTCGGGTCTACCGCAATCGTTACAGGTGATGTTTCTCAAATCGATTTGCCACGAGGAATTCTCTCTGGCCTCAAGCATTCTAGAGAAATACTTAAAGATGTTAGTGAAATCAGTTTCACGGAATTCTCATCTCGAGATGTCGTGAGACATCCTATTGTCCAAAAAATCGTTGATGCATACGATGCAGTAGACACCCACGAAAAATAACAATGTTCAAACAATCAAGAATAAGTATACATAGAGCATATAAAAGTTGTGAAATACCAAGTAATCATGCCATAAAACATTGGGCCAGCTTGGCTCTTGGGACACTATCGAAAGAGTCAGAACTCAGTATAAGAATTGTAGGCCAAGAGGAGAGCGCATTGCTTAATAAGAAATTTAGGAACAAAGTAGGCTCTACGAACATACTTTCATTCCCCATGAATATCGAGTCTCCAGATCATCAAATTTTTCTTGGAGATCTGGTGATCTGTGCTCAAACAATTGCCAATGAAGCCGAACAACAACAAAAGAAACTGGATGAACACTGGGCACATATCGTGATTCACGGAATATTGCATCTTCTCGGTTACTCGCATGATAAATCATCTAATACAAAAACAATGGAAGATCTTGAAACAAAACTTCTCTCTGAAATAAATATAAGTAATCCTTATATTGCAAATTAACACGAGTAAAAAAATGAACGAAGAAAATATCTCCGCATCAAAAAATGAAAAATCGTTTTTAAGAAAATTTATAAAACTTTTTTCGCGTAATCCAAGTAGCAGCGATGAAGTCGCTGACATGCTCAGAAGTGCCGAAAACGAGTCAATTATTGATGCAGACGCACTTCAAATTATGGAAGGCGCATTAAAAGTGTCTGATTTACAAGCTCGGGAAATAATGATTCCAAAATCTCAAATGAAGCTTATTGAGTCAGATTTTTCTCTCGAAGAAGTGCTTGATGTGGTGACTCAATCACAGCACTCAAGATTCCCAGTGGTAGGTGAGTCCTCTGATGATGTACTGGGTATTTTGCTCGCAAAAGAATTAATTCCACTCATCTTAGATGGTAAAGAATCGTTTGATCTGAAAAATATGCTCAGACCCGCAAATATAATTCCCGAAAGCAAAAGAATAAGTATCCTACTTAAAGAATTCAGGGAACAGCGTTATCACATGGCTATTGTAGTTGACGAATATGCTGGAGTTTCAGGACTTCTCACAATAGAAGACGTTTTAGAGGAAATAGTGGGCGAGATCGAAGATGAAACCGACGAAGCAGAACCGGAGCAGATTTTAGCTTTGAGTGATAATCTTTTTTCAGTAGATGCAATAACAGATATAAGCGATTTTAATGAATATTTTGACGTTGGTTTGCCTGATGATGAATTCGACACTGTAGGGGGCCTTGTAGTGAGTGCATTTGGCCGGCTACCAGAAATAAACGAAACTGAAACGATCAACAAATTTAAATTCAAAGTAACTGGCGCTGATATGAGAAAAATTACTAGGGTCCAAGTTTCAATAACAAAATGATGAAAAATAGTAGTCTCTTTCACTGGCTCACTATTTTGATCAGTGGAGCCCTATATCCATTGGGTATGGCTCCTTTCAATTTTTGGCCCGCTGTATTAATTAGTTTGACAGTTTTGTTTTCATCACTAAAAACTACTCATTCGGCAAAACAAAACTTCACAAAAAGCTTAGTTTTCGGTTTTGGTATTTTTATATCTGGGGCTAGCTGGATCTATGTGAGTATTCACGAGTATGGATTCTTACCTGCACCAATAGCCGCTTTTGCAACTGTCCTTTTTTGTTTATTTATATCAATACTCTTTGCGAGCACTTTTCTTTTATTTTCCTTCATGCCCAACAAACCAGCATCTTATCTGTTTGGTTTGCCCTCAATTTTTATTCTTAGTGAGTGCTTTAGATCTTGGGCATTTACCGGTTTCCCATGGTTATATGCAGGCTATAGCCATACCGACACATGGCTTAATGGATGGGCTGCTGTAGGAGGTGTAGTGTTACTAAGTTATTTGCTAGCGTTGATTTCTTCTTTCTCTGCCCATATTTGGAGAGAAAGGCAAAATAAATCATTAAAAGTAAATTTTTTACTTCTAGTGCTCTCGATATCTTTAAGTGGATTCTTTTTACAAAAAGTCAATTGGTCAAGTTCTAACGGAGAAATGATTGAAATAGTTATTATCCAACCCAACATCAATCAAAACGATAAGTGGTCCAGTGATAAAAGGACGCAGATCTTGAAGCAGCTAAAAGACCAGACTGCTCCTTATTTCGGAAAAGATTTAATTCTTTGGCCCGAAGCAGCACTCCCAAGCATACCTCAAAATCTATCCTCTTTTTTAGCAGAAATGGCGACTGCACTTGAGTTAAGCCAAACAGCTTTGCTCACTGGTGCCATTACATATGATAGTAACATTGGCGAATACTTTAATTCCGTTATAAATATCGAAGATATGTCTCACAAATATGATAAATTTCATTTAGTTCCCTTTGGTGAGTATGTTCCGCTAGAAAACTTCTTGAGAGGTTCAATTAAAATTTTTGATCTTCCAATGTCATCTATAACTAGCAGAAAAGATAACAAATTATTTTTTAATGTGAAAAATAATAAAATAAGTCCTAATATTTGTTACGAGGTGGTCTATCCGAATTCAGTCGCACGTAATAGCATTGGTTCAAATATACTCTTGACAGTAAGTAACGATGCTTGGTTCGGTAACTCTATTGGGCCAAAGCAACACATGCAAATGGCTCGAATGAGGGCCATCGAAAATTCTAAACCGCTATTACGAGCTACAAATAATGGCATCTCTGGATTAGTAAGTCATAAAGGAGTTCTAACTAATATGGCGCCTCAATTTACAAGAAGTGAGCTAGTCGTGTCAGTCGCAGGGCAAGTTGGCGAAACACCCTTTTCTAGATTACAATCGACGCCCATTTTCATTATCTCTATAATTACATGCGTAATCTTGATATGGCAAAAATTAAAACTAAGGAATGACCAATGACCTTTAATAAATTAATGCTAGTAATTTTCTTTAATAGTGTTTTATCAATGAATACTTTTAGCCTTGAGGTTGGAGACAAAGCGCCAGACTTCTCACTAGAAGCGACAGATGGAAACACCTACTCACTTCGGCAATTTTTAAACAAAGAAGCAGTAGTGATAGCCTGGTACCCCAAAGCATTTACAGGTGGCTGCACACTTGAATGTAAATCATTGGCACAGAATGGTCATCTGTTGAAAGACTTGGAAGTAACCTACTTTATGGCAAGCGTAGACCCTATAGAAAAAAACGTTAAGTTTGCGATTGACAACGGCGCAGACTTCCCTTTACTAAGTGATCCAACCAAAAAAACAGCGAAAGCTTATGATGTATTGGCTTGGCACGGATTTCCTGAAAGGTATACCATCTACATCGATAAGGCAGGTAAAGTGAGTTATATTGATAAAAATGTCAATCCTGAAACTTCTGCAGAAGACATGGCATCAAAACTCATCGAACTTAATGTTCCCAGAAGAGCCGATACGCAGCCCTAATTTATAGATCTTGGTTTATTAAAAGTTCCTAATCATGTGTTGAAATACATGACGTTCGCTTATAATCATTGTTTTGACACATGGTTATTCGATTGACATGAGTACTGATGAAAAATATAACCCAAAAATTGTAGAGGAAGAAGCTCAGGCTTTCTGGGAAAGTGAGCAAACCTTTTCAGTAACCCATCAGTCAGACAAAGAAAAATTTTATTGCCTCGCAATGTTTCCATATCCAAGTGGCAAACTTCACATGGGTCACGTCAGAAATTATACCATTACCGATGTAATTGCCCGCTACCAGAGAATGCAAGGCAAAAATGTGCTACATCCAATGGGATGGGATGCATTTGGTTTGCCCGCAGAAAATGCAGCAATAGAGAATCATACTGCACCCGCAAAATGGACTCATGAGAACATCGCCTATATGAAATCACAGCTGAAAAGACTTGGCTTTGGTATCGACTGGTCACGCGAATTTGCTACTTGTGATCCAAGCTACTATAAGTGGGAACAGTGGTTTTTTACAAAACTCTTTGATAAAGGTTTAGTGTACAAAAAGACCAGCTCAGTTAACTGGGACCCAGTAGATGAGACCGTACTCGCGAACGAACAAGTAATTGATGGTAAGGGATGGAGATCTGGAGCCAATGTAGAGATTAAAGAGATAGATCAATGGTTTATTCGGATAACAGACTATGCTGACCAGTTACTTCATGACCTTGATGACCTTGAGCAATGGCCAGAGCAAGTAAAAACGATGCAGCGTAATTGGATTGGTAAAAGTGTGGGTGTAAATATTGTTTTTGATTTATCTCAAACTATTAGAAAATTTACCCATTTCAATGTCTATACTACTCGTCCAGATACACTAATGGGCGTAACCTACTTAACGCTGGCTACTCAGCACCCTATCGCACTCGAAATCGCGACCCTGAATCCCGAATTGGCTGAATTTATAGATAATTGTAAGTCTCAGCAAGTTTCGGAGGCTGAGATGGCAACAATGGAAAAGCTCGGGATGGATACTGGAGTAGCGGCGATTCATCCTTTAACTGGCGAAAAAATCCCAGTTTGGGTAGGTAACTATGTCCTTATGGACTATGGCTCTGGCGCCGTAATGGCAGTCCCTGGACATGACCAGCGAGATTATGAGTTTGCTAAAAAATATTCATTACCAATCATGCAAGTAATTCAGTCTTTAAATGGTGATGGCATAGAGACGGCAGCTCTGACAGAGAAAGGTGTCTTAATAAACTCTGGTAAATATAATGGCTTGGATTTTGATACTGCTTTCAAAGTTATTTCTGAAGATCTTAAACGATCTAATCATGGCTCAGTTGCAACCAACTATAGATTACGCGATTGGGGTGTAAGTCGTCAGCGCTATTGGGGTGCTCCGATTCCAATCTATAATTTAACGGAAGGTGGTGAAATTGCTGTGCCAATAGACAGACTTCCGGTGATTCTTCCAACTAATATAAAAATGGACGGTGTCCAGTCTCCATTAAAAGCTGACAAATCTTGGCGCAAAGCTGAACTTAATGGTCAATTTGTCGAACATGAAACAGATACTTTCGATACCTTTATGGAGTCTTCTTGGTATTACGCGAGATTTACCTGCTCTGATGACCACACTCAGATGTTAGATCCTGAAAGAGCTAACTACTGGTTGCCAGTCGACCAATATATTGGCGGAATTGAACATGCAATATTACATCTTTTGTACGCGCGCTTTTTCCATAAACTGATGAGAGATGAGGGGCTAGTCAAAAGCAATGAACCGTTTAAAAAATTACTTTGCCAGGGTATGGTTTTATCCGAATCATATTATTATCAGTCTGAAGGCAAAAAGATTTGGGTGTCGCCATCCAAGGCAGAGCTTCATCGCGACAAATATGGAAAAGTAGAAAAGATTATCGATATAGAGACAGGCGTTGAATTAACGAGTGGTGGCATTACTAAAATGTCGAAATCGAAAAACAATGGCGTTGATCCTCAGTTAATTATTGATAAATACGGCTCTGATACGGTCAGATTGTTTACCATGTTCGCTTCGCCACCCGAACAGACAATGGAGTGGAGCGATGAAGGTGTTTCAGGAGCATTCAAATTTCTGAAAAAGTTATGGCGAATTGTTCATGACCAGATTAAGTTATCAAATGAAGATGTCATAGATGTATCTATTTTAAACGATCAACAAAAATATCTTAGACGTAAAACTCACGAGACAATTAAAAAAGTTAGCGATGATTTTGGGCGCCGTAATACTTTTAACACAGCAATAGCAGCGGTCATGGAATTGCTGAATGAAATACCAAAAGTTGATACTATTTCTCCTCAATCAATTGCGGTCAGAAGAGAAGCTATCTCAAATGCGATTCTCATGCTTAATCCAATTGTTCCTCATATATGTAACAAACTTTGGCTTACTTTGGGCAATCCAACTTCAATTTGTAAGATAGATTGGCCGAAAGTAGATGAATTAGCTTTATTGAAAACATCCTCGATAATAGTAATTCAAGTCAATGGTAAAGTTAGAGGCAAAATTGAGGTCTCGGTTGGATCTAATGACGATACTGTAAAAAGCCAAGCTTTAGAACATGGAAACGTTCAAAAGTTTATAGCAGGAAAGCAGGTCAAAAAAATAATTATTATTCCAAATAAAATTGTAAATATAGTAATCAGTAAATGAACAAAACTATAATTCTTTTAATGCTTTTTCTTTTTATACCTTCTTGTGGCTGGCAATTAAAAGGAAATAATTATTTATCACCAGACATTGAAAATGTCGATATAACTGTCCAATCTCTGGATCCTCAAATTAAAATCAAATTCAAATCCATTCTTGATAGATATATGATTAGTAACGATCCTTCAAATGAAAAAAAATTTAGAGTTACCCTTTCAGAGTTCGAAGAAAATAAGAGAATAGCGAGCATCAACTCAACCGGACGCGCATCAGAATATAGACTCAATATGACGGTCACATATGTAGTGACAAACCTTCAAGAAAAAAAAATCATTGATACCAATAAAATTTCTACTGAAGAGATTTATGAATTCTCCCAAGAAAATATATTGGCCTCCTGGGAAGAGGAACAAAAGGTAAAGAGTGATCTAATTGAAAACCTTTTATTACAACTATTTAGAAAGCTAAACTTTCTGTTGAACTGAAAAATTTCAATATTGTCATTGTATGAAAATCCCACTTAACAAACTCAAGCGACAACTTGAAGTAAATTTGTCTCCTTTATATGTAATAAGTGGAGAACAGAGTGTGCTGATTCGTGAAGCGACTGAACTTATTCAAGCAAGAGCTAAGAACGAAGGATTTTCAGAAAAAAAGATAATCGCTTGCTCATCAAAAACTGATTGGGCTGAAATCGAGGCAGAAAATAATTCTCTATCTCTCTTTGCTGAAAAAAAAATAATTGAAATAAGAGTTTCGAAAAAAAAACTTACTAAAGATGAGAGCAAAATATTAATAGATGTCAGCAATCAACTGAATATGGAAAATATTTTTATCATAGTTCTTCCTAAGCTGGACAAATCAGCTTTAGCCACACAATGGTTAAAATCCTTAGACCACGTCGGGATATTTATCCAAATATGGCCGATTTTGCAGCATGATATGCCGAAGTGGATCAAAGGCCGATTAAGTCTCAAAGAAATAGAAGCTTCAAATGATGCAATTCAACTCTTGTCAGAGAACGCGGAAGGCAATCTCCTAGCCGCGGAGCACGAAATTGAAAAATTGAGTTTGCTGAATCTGAAAAATGAAATTGGGATCTCAGAAATGATGAGTCTCATCTCAAACTCGGTTAAATATGACCCATATCAATTTATTGATACTCTGTTATTGGGTAAAAGCACCACATCACTCAAGATGCTAAATAATTTCCAACAAGAGGGAATTGATGAAATATTTTTACTTTGGTTAATTACAAAAGAACTCCGAATTCTATATAAAGTCAAAGGAGAGCCCTATCCAAAGACTGATCCATCAAAGTTATTAAAAGAAAATGGCATCTGGGAGAAACGTATTCCTGTGTTTTTAAGTGCATTGAGACGTCTTCGAGGGAACCACCTAAGGATGCTTATTAGTCAGGCAAGTGCGATCGACAGGGGAATAAAGGGAATGAGAAAAAGTAATGTCTGGCATGAATTATCCTTGCTTGCACTATCAATAACAGGCGTGCACGCAATTTCTCCGAACAATATAAAAATTCTGATCGAGAGCTAGCAAATGTTTTAATTTAGCCAAAACATAACGACCGAGCTTATTACCAAAATACCAATTAAATTAAGGACAAATCCCTCCTTCACCATTCTAATTACTTTTATTTTTTCAGTCCCAAAAACAATGGCATTCGGGGCAGTCGCTACTGGAAGCATAAACGCGCAACTTGCAGATAGTGCCGCTGGCAACATTAGTATCATTGGATCTATCTCAGATCCAATCGCCGTTGCTGCCAATATTGGCATAAGTAAGGCTGTAGTCGCTGTGTTACTTGTTATCTCTGTAAGAAAAGTGACGCATATTGAAGTAATGAAAACAACTAGGATAATTGAAAATTTTGTCACTCCCGATAAACTCTCACCTATAGCAAAACTAATTCCTGTTGTTTCAAACGACTTTGCAATCGCAAGCCCGCCTGCAAAAAGTAATAAAACTCCCCATTGAATATCAGATGCTGCTTTCCAATCCAACAGTTTTCCTTCTTCCCCGTTTGGCACGATAAACATTGCAACTATTGCAAGTAAGGCAATCGATGAATAATTCGCACCTTTCAAAGAGAACCAAGTTGTCCAACCTCCAAATGGCTCTCTCAAAGTAATCCAAAGCAGAGCCGTAATTGCAAAAATAACTAATACTCGTTTCTCATATGATGACCACAACCCAGTTTTGGGTATTGAAATTTCTCCGCTACTTGGAAGGTTTCTAGTTAACCAAACACACGAGATAGGTATCATTATTAAAACAACAGGTAACCCCCACAGCATCCACTGAAGAAAACTTGGCTCAGCTCCGACGGTGTCGCCATATATTTTTAAAAATATCACATTAGGTGGAGATCCTATTGGAGTGCCTAATCCTCCAATGCTTGCTGCATATGCAACCCCAAGCAGTAAAGCTACTGCTAAATTGGAATTATTCTTTTGTAGGTTAGAGTTTTCCAAAACTGCAAAAATAACAGGTATAAGCATTAACGTAGTTGCAGTATTAGAAACCCACATACTTAAAAAAGCTGAAGCCACCATGAATCCTAGAACCAATTTCTTGGGATTATCACCACCAAATAAACGAATCATAGAAATCGCTAATCGCTTGTGCGCGCCACTTCTTTCCATCGCTTTTGACAACATCGCACCTCCCATCAACAAAAGAATCAGAGGATTTCCATAAGCACTTGCTACCTGCTCTCCGCTAAGAACACCTAAAATAGGAAAGGCTCCTAATGGGATAAGAGAAGTAACTGGTATGGGGATCGGTTCAAATATCCACCAAAGTGCACAAATAATGGTAATTCCGATTGTAAAGGCACTCAAAAAGTTCCAATTATTCGCAATCATTAGGACCATCACAAATATTGCTGTAACTGGAGCTATCCAAAGAATATTTTTTTTAAAATTTTTCATAGCTACCTTTTTTTGAATGTTTAGATAAGTATTTGTGTATCAAAACGCCAAATACAATCCCAAAAAGATTTGCTATTAAATCTGCGATCTCCGCTGAACGATAAATAGTAAATCCTTGGAGAAGCTCAATCGAGCTTCCATAAAAAAATAATAGCATTGTCAAAAATCGAGGTGAAAAGTTTTTGCTATATCCTTTTAATAAAAGAAGAGACAAAAAAAGATACACGAAAAAATGAATAAACTTGTCAATAAAAGGGAGTCCTGGAACTATCTCTTGAGATATTTCTTTCAAGGAAAGAAAAGTTACAGATATTAGTGTCGCCCAAAAAAGATATCTGGATATCATGTAGCGGACCTATCCCTAGAATTCAAATATTCCTCCAACATTTCTCGCCTATCAGGTGTACCAACATCATTCCAATATCCATGATAAAGGAGACCAGATAATTTTTTTTTATTAATCCAAAAATCAAAAATATTTTTTAATGAGAACTTTGCAACACTCGAGTTATGATGCTCAAAAAGTGATTTTGATAAGATACTAAGTCCACTATAGGTAAGCTTACTAGGCCCAAAACCTACCAAACCATCATTAAGAGAAAAATCTCCATCTTTATTATGTTGAGGATTCTTAACCATCAAAAGCAGCCCTTTCATATCAGACTGATAATAATCCAACAATCCTTTATATGCGTCTGTATGAACCCAGACATCTGCATTTGCGACAAAGAAAGGTTCCTCTCCCAATAGCGGCAAAACGTTGTATATTCCCCCTCCTGTATCTAAAGGTTGATCTTCCTTTGACCATAAAATTTTTATTCCGAAACTTTTACCATCGCCTACTCTTTTTATTATTTTGTCTGCCAACCAACTAACGTTAATTATGATTTCTTTGACACCAATACTGGCTAATTTTTCAATATTTTCTTCTAAAAGGGTTTTGTCATTTATTTTTATTAAAGGTTTAGGTACTAATTTAGTTATTGACCCCATGCGAGTTCCAAAACCAGCTGCTAAAATCATTGCTTTCATCAAAAGATATTACCTTTACCTTCATTGTTCCTTATGCCTTTAAACCATTTTTTTGTTTGCAACTTGGACTCTACAGTCTCAGCAATCCATGCATCAAACCTTTCAAACTCCTTGTAAGCGCTAGTCACCTCTCTCACATATCTGATTACTAATGGAATATCACCTAAATATTTCATTTTACGATCCCTAATTGCTAAACGAGAAAAAATTCCGAGTACTTTTAAGTGTCTTTGAAGTCCTGTGAGATCAAACCATCGCCTAAAAGTAGCAGGCGAAACATCAACAATAACGCCTTTTATTTCCAAAAATTTTTTATATGCTAATATTTTTTTGTCTACAAATTGCGGATCAAGAGCTACGTAACAGTCACGATATAACGATACCAAATCATAACTAATCGGGCCTACCAAAGCATCTTGAAAATCAAGCACTCCTATTTGCCCATTTGGAACTATCATCAGATTTCTGGAGTGGTAATCTTTATGTACAAAAACTTGTGGCTGTTCAAGAAAGTTATCTATTAACTTCTTGTAGGTGTTGTTCAAAAGTTCTTGCGCTTGAGCAGAGTAAGGAACCTCAAGAGTCTTACGTAAAAACCACTTTTCGAACAAATGTACCTCATCTAATATCATTTTCTTATTAAATACAGGTAATTGGGCATCGACGATACTGAGTTGTTGAAACTGAAGCAAGAGATTATCGGCATGTCTATATAACGCTTCATAATCACTGGAGGTTCCTGCAATCTGAAAAGTTGTGTCACCGAAATCCTGAATAATTAAAAATCCTTCATTGAAATTTACTGCTAGAATTTTTGGAACCAAAATACCAGATGATTTTAGAAAAGCTGCTATCTTGACAAAGCTCAAATTTTTTTCTTTTTTTGGAGGAGCATATACGGCAATAAGCGTTGGATTTGTATTTAGGCGAAAGTATCTACGGAAACCTGCATCGCTAGATATCTTTTGAAATTTTATATCATTAGCTTCAATAAGCTTTGATGATACACACTGAACTAACCAATCCATAAATCTTATACTTATATTTTTATCTCCCAAATCGATCATTCCAAGATTTACTCTGCGTGTTTATTAATGATTAGGCATACAGTTTAAGCATTTAATCGCTACCAAGGTAAAAAATTTAGTAAAATGTCAAAGCCCAAATAGATAAATCAGAATGATAATGCTTACTCGCTTGCAAAAAATCACTATTTTTATCGTTAAAACTATATCTTTGAGTTCAACAATTGTTGCAAACGCTGAAAATTTAGACACGATCACCACAGAAGATAATCAAAAATTTATAGATTGGGTTGAGCCAGGATCTTTTACCACTCTTAATGAAGATAATATAGATAATCTGTCATGTGGGAGATTTATCGAACCGAATCTATCAATTTTTGATTCCAAAATAGATATTTTGTCTTCCCCTCTAAATATCACAGCTAATTCCTCGGGCAACTCCTCTGAGAATGAAGTACTTCTGAAGGGTAATGTTCAAATTACTCAAGGACAGAGATTGTTGCGAGCCGATAAAGCTCTATTAAATAATAAGTCCAAAAAAGTGGAATTAGAGGGGAATATCACTTTTAGAGAGCCTGGGATTGTCTTAGCAGGCGAGCGAGCTGATATTAGCTTAGCTAGCAGTGAGATGACTATGACGAATGCCCAGTATGTCATTCATGATTCATCTCTAAGCGGCACAGCGATGAGACTGACAAGGAATAGTAGTGGCAACTTGGCTATTGAAAATGCTACTTATACTAATTGCCGACCTCACTCATCTGGTTGGCAATTAGTTACCTCTGAGATAAAAATCAGCGACGATGAAAATACCGCATCTGTAAAAAACGCGAAATTGAAAATAAATGACACCACTATTTTTTACTTTCCTTATCTAAAACTTCCAACATCTGACAAACGAGCTACTGGCATATTGATGCCGAGTATTAATATGTCACAAACTAATGGGCTAGATATTGCTCAACCTTTTTACTTAAATTTAGCCCCGAACTATGACATTATTTTTACACCAAGGTTTGTGGAGCGTCGAGGATCTGGATTTGGAGCAAAAATCCGTCATATCAATAAGTGGTCACGTAATGAATTAGTTGGCTCTATTATCTTTAATGACAAAAGAACTAGCGAATCGCACCTAGCCGATACAGATTATGTTTTGGCCAATGATAATAGGTACGAAGTTGCTTTCTCTCATTTAGGAGCATTTTCAGAAAACTTTCTCAGCTATATTGACTATACCGGAGTGAGTGATGCTCGATACATCAGGGATCTTGGTAACTTCACCTTAGATGAGATAAGTCTGTCTAATCTAACACAAACGTCTCGGCTCCAATACAAAAAAAATAATTGGCTTTACACAATCAGTACGCTTGATTTCCAATCTCTAATTGATAGTCATGAAAATCATTATTCTGTTTTGCCCGCTATAGCTGCAGCTGGTAAATATAAGCTTGATGATTCTTTGAATATTTTAATGTCACACAAATTGTCTAGTTTTCATCATAGTGACGCTAAATCTATTGAAGGTGAACGCCTTGATCTCGATTATTCTGTAAGCTGGACTAAATCAAACCATTCGGGCTACTTGATATCAGAATTTATGATCTCTCATCGCTCATATGAACTTAGAAATA
>CACLAG010000018.1:0-31504 GCA_902604945.1 uncultured SAR92 cluster bacterium
GAATTGTAGACGCACTTTATGCATTACCATTCATGATTTTCATTATCTTGCTCATGGTTGTTTTTGGAAGGAATATCTTGCTTTTATTCTTAGCGATTGGAGCAGTTGAATGGTTAACAATGGCTAGAATAGTCAGAAGTCAAGTCATGTCAATAAGAAATCAAGAATTTATTGAAGCTGCTTACTCTATTGGCTTGACCCGCTGGGTTATAATAAAAAAACATATTATTCCAAATACGATAGGCCCGGTAATTGTTTATACCACTTTGACAATTCCCAGTGTCATGCTGTTGGAGGCGTTTCTGAGTTTTCTTGGTTTAGGGATTCAGCCCCCCCCAGAGTTCATGGGGATTATTAATCAACTATGGAGTAGAAACAATGGAAGAATATCCATGGCTACTCATATTTCCCGGGATGGCCTTATCCCTAACTTTATTTTCTTTAAACTTTTTGGGTGATGGACTTCGTGATGCACTCGATCCAAGAGCGTCAAAAGATTAGGTATTATGATATTAGATGTTAAAAATCTTTCTATAAATTTTCACACCCGGAATGGAATTGTGGAAGCAGTTAAAAATGTCTCTTTTTCAGTAAATAAAGGAGAAACTCTGGCGATCGTAGGAGAATCAGGGTCGGGTAAGTCAGTAACATGTTATAGCCTTTTGGACCTTCTTCCAAAACCACCGGCAAAAGTTGAATCGGGTGAAGCCCTTTTTGAAGGCAGTGATCTACTAAAGTGCAGCGCAAAGGATATGCGAAGTCATAGATGTGATGATATTGCAATCATATTTCAAGACCCCATGACCTCTCTCAATCCTTTTCTGACAATAGGTAATCAGATCATGGAACCACTGCTCAAAAATCCGAACAAGGAAAAGATACACTCCATCAAAGAAGCGAGGTCAAAAGCTCTCTCACTGCTTAAAGAAGTTGGAATTAAAAATGCCTCGGAGCGGTTTAATTCTTATCCTCATGAATTTTCTGGAGGGATGCGACAAAGAGTAATGATAGCAATGGCACTAATTACTGAGCCAAAGCTGCTGATATGCGATGAACCCACGACCGCATTAGACGTTACTATTCAATCACAAATATTAAAACTGATTAAAAAACTTCAGGAAAATCGTGACGTAGCTGTAATATTTATTAGCCATGATCTTGGAGTAGTTGCTGGGATAGCAGACCATGTGATGGTCATGTGTGAGGGAGTGATAAAAGAGAAAGATAAAACTGATGAAATTTTTTATAGGTCTAAGGATGAATATACTAAAAAACTTCTAGCAGCCATCCCAGAAGGTGCAAAAAAACGTCCAAATAGGTCAAATGAAAATGCACTTATCGAAGTTACAAATTTAAAGACTTTTTTTAAAGATCATAAAAAGAAGAAAACTGATCAGAATTACTTCACAAAAGCAGTTAATGATGTGAGTCTTCAAGTTTTTGAGGGCGAAATATTAGGTTTAGTTGGTGAGTCAGGCTCTGGTAAATCCACTTTAGGGAGATCAATGCTTAGGTTAGCCCCTATTTTTTCGGGGTCGGTAAAATACCTCGGCAACGAACTAGGCTGTTTAACTAACCGTGAATTACTTCCATATAGAAGAAAAATGCAAATGATTTTTCAAGATCCTTATGCTTCTTTAAATCCTAGAATGACAGTTTACGAAACGCTTTCCGAACCGCTTCTCTATCATGAAATTGTTCCAAAGAGTCGGGTACTTGAATTTGTAAATCAGCTAATGAGTGACGTTGGCTTAGCTAAAAGTAGCATTTACAAATATCCTCACGAGTTTTCAGGAGGTCAAAGACAGAGAATTGCCATTGGAAGGGCAATTGCGACAAAACCTGAATTCATAATTGCGGACGAGCCAGTCTCCGCATTAGACGTAACAATCCAATCGCAAATCCTTGATCTAATTCTGGAGCTTGTTGAGAGACATAACCTAACCATGCTTTTCATATCACATGATTTGTCAGTTGTCCGTTATATCTCTGACAGGATAATTGTTATGAATAATGGGGTAATAGTTGAGAATGGGAACACAGAAAGTGTTTGGGATAGCCCTAAACATAAATATACACAAGATCTTCTGTCCGCCATACCTCTTCCCGATCCAATCAAGGAGCGACAGAGAGCTATTTAAGATTGACAATCAATACCCGTTCCACGCAAACCGCAATAACCATTTGGGTTCTTTTGCAAATACTGCTGATGATATCCTTCAGCATAATAAAATGTGGATCCAGATATGACTTCAGTAGTAATCTCATCAAACCCATTTTTTGATAACTGAATTTGGTAGTCATCCATACTCTTTATACAAGTTGATACTTGAGTTTTGGAATTGCAAACAATCAAAGATCGATACTGGCTGCCTATATCGTTTCCTTGCCTCATACCTTGTGTGGGATCATGAGATTCCCAAAATATTTTAAGTAAGGCATCCAAAGGCTTTATACGTGGGTCAAAAACCACAAGTACCCCCTCAGCATGCCCTGTATTTCCAAAACAAACTTCCTCATATGAGGGATTGTCACGTTTACCTCCGATGTATCCAACGGCTGTCGATACAACTCCAGTTTGTTTCCAGAATAGGCGTTCCGCGCCCCAAAAGCATCCCATAGCAAAAATAACATATTCAATATCATCAAAATCGGAAACAAATATTGAATTCTCAGTTACAAGATTATTTCTCCCTAGTCCAAAAGAATCTTTGAATAATGTATCAATATCCTCAATAACCATTTTCTATCTCTTTTTCTCACAAATTTTTAAGTCTGAATTATGAGTTGCCAAGTCTGTCTTATCTTGCAATTTCATTATGTATACCAATAACCTGCTCTTTTTGTGGTTCAAATTTAAACTCACTCTGACTTTTAACAAGGTCATTCCTCAAGGCATCTAGTTTTTTCAAATACTCTGCATCGACATCTCCGGTTACGTAATTACCATCAAAAACGGAGCATTCGAAATCATTAATTTCAGGATTTCCTTCCGAGGCTGATGCCACCAAGTCACACAAATCCTGATATATTAACCAGTCTGCTCCTATTAATGCCTCAACCTGCTTGTCCGTCCGTTCATGCGCAATTAGCTCAGAGGCCGATGGCATATCGATTCCATATACGTTGGGATACCTAACCCCAGGCGCCGCCGATGCAATGAAGACTTTCTTAGCTCCGGCATCTCTTGCCATTTGAATAATTTCTTGGGAGGTTGTGCCCCGGACAATAGAGTCATCAACTAGTAAGACATTCTTACCAGAGAATTCTAATTTAACTGGACTTAGTTTCTGTCTGACTGATTTCTTTCGCTCTTTCTGTCCAGGCATTATAAAAGTTCTTCCTATGTATCTGTTTTTCATAAATCCCTCTCGCAGCTTCACTCCAAGTGTCTCCGCAAGTGCCTGGGCTGACTGTCTACTTGTGTCTGGAATAGGTATTACTACATCTATCGTATAACCTGGATTAGTTCTGATGATTTTTTTTGCCAGACGGTCTCCCATTCGCAATCTACACTTATAAACTGAGATATCGTCCATCATAGAATCTGGCCTAGCAAAGTAAACATGTTCGAAAATACAAGGCGTAAGCTCAGGCTTATCAGAGCATTGTTCCAAGGAAATAGACCCAGAAGAGTCAATAAACAATCCTTCACCAGGGCTTAAATCCCTCACAAATTCAAAACCTAAACTTTCAAGCACTACCGACTCAGAGGCAACTGCATATTCATACTTGTTCAAATACCTTTTTCTTCCGTAACAAAGAGGTCTTATCCCAAACTGATCCCTAAATGCGAACAGTCCATAGTTAGCTATTAAACCCACTACAGCATATGCACCCCTGCATCTGCTGTGAACACCCTTAATTGCAGAAAAAATGTCATCGTGCTCTGGATGCAACTTTCCCTTTGAATGGAGCTCATATGCAAATATGTTGAGTAATACTTCGGAATCTGAATCAGTATTTAGATGCCTGAGATCATGATTACATATCTGTTCTCTAAGCTCATCGGCATTGGTAAGATTACCGTTATGTGCAATAAATATCCCATAAGGCGAATTCACGTAAAACGGTTGCGCTAGAGCAGGTCCAGAACTTCCCGCTGTTGGATATCTTACATGTCCGATACCTGAATTCCCTCTCAAAGTCATCATATGACTCCTTCTGAAAACATCTCTTACCAGCCCTTCTCCTTTACATTGATGCAACTCACCATCATTTTCAGTTACTATCCCAGCAGCGTCTTGCCCGCGATGCTGAAGGATAGTCAATGCATCATAGAGCCTTAAATTTACTTCAGACATCCCAGCTATCCCAATAACTCCACACATAATTTATACCCAACTACTTATTAGATTTATGATTAAAGTCGCTAATTCCCGTCCCACTGTTTCAAATGACTGAAAAAAAGGAATGAAACGTGATTCTAACCACCATGAATCTGATGAGACCGGAACTGCTTTTGGCAAAATTATTACTATTGCAAGCACAATCAGAAATCCTCTAAATAGTCCAAAAACAAGTCCTAAAGTTTTATCCGTTCCCGATAAACCTGTCGATTTAACAACTTTTCCAAGAAAAAAGTTAATCAGACTTCCAATTAGCAAGGTACCAACAAAAAGTATGCCCCATGCTGTCATTTCCCTCAATGAAGGTAGCGCTATAAGATTATTGAGCAGATCTGAGATCACATCTTTAAAACTTACAGCCACAAAAAAAGCAGACAACCAAATAACAATTGACATTGTCTCCTTCAAAAAACCTCTCACGACACTTATTAACCCAGATACTGCAATTAAACATGATATTAATATATCAACATAGGCAAAAGAAATGATTGTTTCATTCATAACTAGGGTTATTTACTATGAACATATTGCAAAACCTTAGGGTCAATATTATATCGCTTTTCTATAGACTCTTTATCAATAAGAATTCTCTGTTTTTTAAGTTTTGGGCCTAGCAAAACTCTTGAGTAATTCGTGTCATTAATACTTATCTCTTCGACAAATACTTTAAACCCCCCAGATCTTATATTTTTTGCCAATTTATGAGCTTCGTCTTCAGAGTTAAATATCCCTAACTCAAGTTGCCAAAAGACAGGCAAGCCAGTTTCACTTAATCCATGGGATAAATCGACTTGATTTGTTGTATTTTTATAGTACGAATCTGGAAATTTTTCACTAAGCACATTGGTTTTAACTAAGCCTTTAAATGCACTACTGGCCTCCAGCTCGAGAACATTAAGGGGAGCACTTGGTATCATCGTCTGTTGGCTATCACTACTCGAACCAGAAATATCGCGCTTGACCAACAAAATCAAAAGTAAAGTCAATAGTATCGCTACTGCACCAAACGCCCAATCTTTGGCTTTTACTTTCACTTCGGTTGAATCTCAATCAATTTCATAACAGACGCCACACAGGAAAATGAGCCGAATACAACTATTAGATCATTACGAGTTGCCAAATTATAAGCGTTTTGAAATGCCATCTCCATAGTTTCAAAAACTTTCCCATGCAGTCCACGAGATCTAATAAAATCCAAAAGCACATTAGGATCTGCCGCTCTATCATTATCAGTAATCCTTCCGATAAACCAATAATCAAAAGTAGCATCAAGCTTGTCAACTATAGAGTACCAGTCCTTGTCTCTCAGAATCGAGACAACGGCATATGTTTTACCATTTGACTCAATATTTTTCGCAAGCACTTCGGCCGCTTCGGCGTTATGAGCAACATCAAAAAGAATATTTATTTGATTATGAATTTTAAATTGTTGCCGTCCCTCTAGAGTTGCTTGATTCAATGACTTTAAAATTTCGTTTTTGTCAATTGGAATTCCGGTGAGACTTAGTGCTTGAATTGCAAGTGCTTTGTTGATGCTCAGAATACTTGTATCTTTTAAAATACCAAAAGTATGAAGCTCCTCTTTTAATGTTATTTTTAATTCTTTTGAGTGAGCTGAATTTGGACTTAAAAAAAAGTCTTTATTGACAAAATACGAATCTGCTCCAATGTCAGATATATAACGATTCAAACCTTTAGGTAAGTCATGCTCGCCTATTAACAGTGGTTTGCCTTTTCTAGCAATACCCAATTTCTCTCTGCCAATCTCAAGTCTAGTGTTACCCAACCACTCCTTATGATCCAGACCGATGCTTGTCAAGATAGCTAAATCTGCGTCGATTATATTCACTGCATCGAGTCGGCCTCCCAGGCCTACCTCAAGGATCACAAAATCAAGATTATTTTTTGAGAAAATTATTAATGCACACAGCGTATTAAACTCAAAATAGGTAAGTTTTATTTCACCTTTTAACGATTCAATGAGCTCGAAAGCTTCTACGATATCGTGATCAAGTGCGGCTAAACCATTTAGTTTGATTCGCTCATTAAATTTAAAGATGTGTGGTGAAGTGAATGATCCGCATGAATGATTGCTGATGCAAAGAATTTCTTCGATACATTTTACGGAAGAACCCTTACCATTCGTTCCAGAGACAGTGATGACAAATGGTGCAACTCGGGATACACCGAGCTCTCTCCTAATTCTTGACCAAACGACACTAACCCTCTCCAAACCGAGTTCAATCTCGAGAGGATGATTCTTATTTATAAACTCTAGCCACTCTTCAAGCGAGTGATCAATCACGCAAAGATCTCACACTATGAGTAAGTATCAAAAGCATTTTGTGAAGTCTTTGACGCAATTCATTTCTCGGAATAATCATGTCAATTTGGCCTTTTTCTAACAAAAACTCACTTTTCTGAAAATCCGATGGTAATTTTTGGCGAACTGTTTGTTCAATAATATTTGGTCCTGCAAAACCAGCGCGTGCACCGGGCTCAGCAATATTTAAATCTCCTAGCATGGCGAGGCTTGCTGAAACTCCACCATATACTGGGTCAGTCATCACTGATATATAGGGTATCCCTGCAATTCTCATTTTTTCTAAAACCGCACTAGTTTTTGCCATTTGCATTAATGAGACCACCGCTTCCTGCATCCGGGCACCTCCAGATGCTGAAAAGCAAATCAGTGGTTTTCTCTCTTCAAGCGCTTTTTTGGCTGCTAGAGCAAACTTTTCTCCCACAGCATATCCCATAGAGCCTCCATTAAAAGAAAATTCAAACGAACAAACGATAATGGGCAAAGATTTTAGATTACCCGATACTGCTACCAGTGCGTCTCGCTCACCAGTATGCTTCTGAGCTTCCAAGAGCCGGTCTTTATATTTTTTTACATCTTTAAATTTCAATCTATCAATTGCTTCAATATCTTGACCAATCTCACGAATCCCATCCTCGTCTAAAAAGATATTTATTCTCCGGCGTGCACCAATTCGCATGTGGTAACCACATTTAGGACATACATCCAAATTTCTCTCAAGTTCGGGCCTATACAAAGGGGACTGGCATTTAATACATTTCTTCCATAAACCCTCAGGAACTGAATTGCCCTTCTCAGTTTTAGAAGTAGTCAGCCCTTTTGGTCTTATTCTATCAAGCCAGTTCATATTTTATAAAATCGTTCTATCCAATTCGTTATACTATCATGTACCTAGGCATATGCTGATATATCAGCCAATTTAACACTCTCGACAAAGTCTGCCAGCATACGTTCATCTTTTGATCCAGGCGAGTTCTCGACGCCTCCACTAACATCAACCATATATGGTTTATGCTCTGCTATTGCTTTTCCCACATTGTCTGAATTCAAACCGCCCGCTAGTATTAATGGTGCCGAAAGTTTTTTTGGCAATAAATTCCAATCAAATGTTTCTCCAGTACCTCCATATTTTGTAGGATGCCAAGCGTCAAATAAAAATCCTCCCTCTGCTTTAAAATCTTGGATAGAGGTGATGAGATTTGACTCCGAATGGACACGGATCGCCTTGATAAATGGATATTTAAATTGATTGCAGAAATAAGAAGACTCATCGCCATGAAACTGAATAAAGTCAGGCTTTAGCATCTCTATAACTTTTTCCACTTCATTTTGAGCAGGATTTACCATAAGTGCAACGGTCGATATTTTTTTACTAACTGAATCCATGATTTCATGACTTTCCTCCAATCGGACATATCTTTTGCTATTTTTATACAAAACAATTCCAATCGCATCAATGTCGAATTTACATACCATCTCAGCTTGATCAGTCGATGTAATTCCACAAATTTTTATTTTAGTTGTTTTACTGCCCTTATCGATCATATCTTTCACTCTCAATGAACAATGGTCCTTTCTCTAAAACTGGTATTTGATACCTTTCAGGATATTCAACATTCACTAGATAAAGGCCATTTGGCGCCGCAGTTGCTGGGCCCAATGTCCTATCTTTAGATCTCAATAATAACTTCATCCACATCGAGTTATTCTTACCTTCTCCAACTGAAATCAATGCGCCTATAATATTTCTTACCATGTGAAGTAAAAATGCATTTGCTGTTATATCGAAAATAATAAAACTATTGAGCTGCATTATATTCGCTGATTTTACATTTCGATATGCAGAGTGCGACTGACATCCACTTGCTCTAAAAGCAGAGAAATCTTGCTCACCTAGCAGGTGGCCGCATGCTCGTTGCATTTCATCTAGTAATAGAGGCTTATCCCTCCAATACAATTCGTGATTTAACATAACTGGTTTCAATCTCTGGATCAGTATTATGTAACGATATGAACGACTTATTGCACTAAACCTGGAGTGAAAATGTGGCGAAACTTTATTTATCCATATAAGCGAGATTGAATCAGGCAACTCTCTATTAACACCCTTTAACCAATTCTCCTCAGTTCTATCCGCAGAGGTGTCAAAATGAATAACTTGATGAGTTGCATGAACACCAGTATCTGTTCTGCCAGCGCAACTAACTATAATTTTTTGATTCGCAACGTAAGAAAAAGCTTTCTCGATCTGCTCTTGAAGCGATGGTGAATGATTTTGTTTCTGAAACCCACAAAAGTCTTTGCCATTATAAGACAAAATAGCAGCTACTCTC
This sequence comes from uncultured SAR92 cluster bacterium, assembly GCA_902604945.1. GTDB lineage: Bacteria > Pseudomonadota > Gammaproteobacteria > Pseudomonadales > Porticoccaceae > AAA300-D14. The sequence continues at coordinate 9,006 of CACLAG010000018.1, forward strand.
TTTAACCCCCGAGGGAGCTGACAACTCTCAGGAACATTACAATTAGTTTTATACTGCCATTCAGAACTTATCATAAATGCTTAGTGTATTTATCCAGAACCTATGATTTTTCCAAATCTTTCAACATTGCTTGAGCAGTCTCTTTATCCTTGCCTACCGATTCTGAAATTAACTCTTTCAATACTTCTTTAGCGGCATCATCTTCATTATCATCAATTAAAGATCTTATTAGACTCATTTTTATCTCAAGCGCATCTATTTCTTCAAACTCATTTTCTAGTGATTCCTGTTTATTTAAATATTTAGAATTCGATGAGCGGCCATTGACTTTAGCATTAGTAATCGTCTTAAAATAAGATACCCTTCTTAAACAATATAGGATTGTGACTAGTAAGATGAGACTCAAAAGCATTTTAGACTCACCATAAATCAACCACTTCTCTATACTAGTTGTATCGCTCTCAACTTTTTTTTCGGTTTCAAATTTTTTTATTACGATTGTTTTTTTCGCCAATTCCTCTTTTATTAACTTCAGCTCACTATTAAGTTGCTTAATTTCTGCCTCATTCTTTGATAGAGCCTCAGAGACTAGACTTAATTTGGTAGATCCTGGATCAACCTGTGAGGGATCTGCGATCAGGTCATTAGCGATGAAATATGGTATTTGAACATTCTCGTCTTGCTCTTTAATAGATTCTGTTGAAGAATCAAAAAATTCACTAAAACCATCGTCATTATCTGAAACCGAGTATTTTTCTATCTCTGAAAGGTTCGCTACAAAGAGACCGTCCTGCTTTTTCAAAAAACTAACTTCAGGAATCAATAATCGAATGCCCTCTATAATCTGTGTCGGATCGTTTTTTTCGAACGAAAACTTATTGGATTTATATATTCCATCCATCACTTGCCAGACGGAGATATCTTTGCTTTCCATTCCTTCAGCAATGCTCCATAGAGTCTCTCCTTCTCGCACCAAATACTCACTTTTATCTCCTTTAGCATAAGATTGGGATGTCATTAATAAAATAAATGAAAATATAAAAGTCATCCCGTTCTTTACTCTGGACAAAGATACTCGAATAGATAGCTTGCTATTAATCCTACACATCAAGGTTTTTTAATATCCTTTTTGAACAATAATCTTCAGCATTCTCCGCAAAGGCTCAGATGCACCCCACAAAAGTTGGTCACCTGATGTAAAAACTGACAGATATTGTTCGCCCATATTCATTTTTCTCAATCTTCCAACAGGAATATCAAGCTTACCCGCAACCGCGCTCGGCGTAAGTTCGCTCAATGAGTGTTCTCTCGTATTCGGAACAAGCTTGACCCAAGGATTCGAGTTTTCAATCAAATTCTCAATTTCATTTATCGCAACAGATTTATTTAATTTGATTGTAAGAGCTTGACTGTGGCATCTCATTGACCCAACGCGCACACAAATTCCGTCCAAAGGGATTGGCTTATCAGTGGTCCCTAAAATTTTATTGGTCTCAAATTGATTTTTCCACTCCTCACGACTCTGACCATTGCTCAGTTCGCTATCTATATACGGAAGCACGTTTCCAGCTAATGGATAACCAAAGTTTTCTTTAGCAATTTCATTACCATTCATAAATTGGGTAACTTGTTTATCCAAACCCAATATTGCGGAGGGAAGCTTACTAAAGTCAATATTTGTAAATTTTCCTATTTGAAACATCTGCTTAACCAGTTCTTCCATTGATGATGCTCCAGCTCCTGATGCAGCCTGATAGGTCATAGAACTCACCCAGTCGATGAGTTTTTCACAAAAAAGTCCATTTATTGCCATAAGCATCAAACTTACCGTGCAGTTTCCGCCTACGAAATCTTTTACTCCAATTTTTATGGCATGCTCAATTCGACTTAAATTTACTGGATCTAAAATTATAATTGATGAATTAGATTTCCTGAGGGATGACGCAGCATCAATCCAATAGCCCTTCCATCCGGTTTTTCGCAATTGTGGATGAATATTTTCCGTGAATGCACTCCCTTGACAACTCAAGATTATATCCATCGATTCAAGCTCTTCTAGGGAATTTGCATCATGCAGCTTATCAGTCGACTGTCCAATATCAGGACTAATTTGACCCACTTGAGAAGTGGAGAAGAATACAGGCTCGATTAATCTAAAATCGCCCTCCTCTATCATTCTTGATAGAAGAACCGACCCAACCATTCCACGCCACCCTATAAAGCCTACTTTAACCATCCCAATTTTCCCAACAAGTCGATAAGAGAGCCTTTAGCCAGAAAGCTCACATATCGCATCAACAACACGGTCGCCCATTTCAGATGTATATAAACACATTCCGTTATCAGAACTAGTTTTTATATCGACAGTTCGATATCCATCTCGCAATACCTTTTTAACGGCTGACTCAATTAACGTTGCTTCATCCTCATACCCTAATGAGTATCTAAACATCATTGCTACCGAGAGAATCGTTGCCAATGGATTAGCAATCCCTTTGCCCGCGATATCCGGCGCAGATCCGTGACAGGGCTCATAAAGTCCAAGCTTTGAGGAATTAAGTGAGGCCGAAGGAAGCATCCCAATGGACCCAGTTAACATTGCAGAAATGTCCGAAAGAATATCTCCAAACATATTACCTGTAACAATTACATCAAATTGCTTTGGATCTTTGATTAACTGCATTGCAGCATTATCAACATACATATGACTCAATGATACTTCGGGAAAATCCATGGATACTTCAGTGATTATTTCTCGCCACAGCTTCGTAGCCTCCAAAACATTTGATTTATCTACGGAACAGACTCTCCCATCCCTCTGTATCGCAAGCTCGAAAGCTATTTTTACTATTCTTCTTATTTCAGATTCAGAATATCTATAAGTATTAAAGCCCTCTCTGTCTCCCGAATCATTTACTATAATTCCTCGAGGCTCACCAAAATAAATTCCACCAACCAGTTCTCTCACAATGATTAAATCTAAACCCTCCAAAACATCCCTCTTGAGTGATGATGAGTCTAAAAGTTCATCAAAAATCTTCGCAGGTCTTATATTCGCATAAAAATCCAACTCCTTTCTTATTTTGAGTAGGCCTTGCTCTGGACGCAATTTTAATTCCAATTTATCCCAACTAGGCCCTCCCACCGCACCGAGGAGAATTCCTTTAGATTGTTTAGCGCTAGCAATAGTTTCTTTTGGACAGGGATCACCAAAGCTATCAATAGCCGCACCACCAATTAATCCGTATTCGATATCTATAGGGAGGTAAAACCGTTTTTTGACTGTATTAATTACCTTTACCGCTTCTCGAGTGATCTCTGGACCGATATTATCACCAGGGAGAATTAGAACTTTAACTGTACTCACTTAATCGCTCCAAAAACCCAAGGACAGATTTTCTCGCGTTGTTTTTCAAATTTTTTAATGGCCTCTCGATCTTTCAGTGTTAAATCAATTTCATCTAAACCTTGTATCAAACAATCCTTATAAAACGAATCAATGATAAATTTAAATTCGAATTCTTCCCCAAAGTTACTTTTTACACTTTGATTTACTAAATCAATACATAGGGAAAAGTTCTCCGTTGAATAAAGTTTTTCAAATAAGAACTCGACCTCAGAATCTATAAGCGTAATCGGTAGAATTCCATTCTTGAAACAATTGTTGTAGAAGATATCTGCAAAACTTGGTGCAATTAATACTTTAAATCCATAATCCTCCAAGGCCCATGGTGCGTGCTCTCTGGATGAGCCACATCCAAAATTTTTTCGGGTCAATAATATTGAGGCATGCTCATATCTTTCCTGATTCAAGGAGAATTTCATGTTAAGCGGTCTTGATGAACAATTCTGTCCTGGATATCCAACATCTAAATAACGTAATTCATCAAACAAGTTCTGTCCGAATCCAGTTCTTTTGATAGATTTAAGAAACTGTTTAGGAATAATCATATCAGTATCTACATTGACCCTATCAATAGGGGCCACAATCCCTGTATGGGTGGTAATCGAATTAACCATCTTAGATCTTATTGATTTCCTTGTGTAATTTGACGAACATCAGCTATTCTGCCGAAAATTGCGGCTGCTGCTGCCATGGACGGACTCATCAAGTGAGTTCGACCTCCATTTCCTTGTCGACCCTCAAAGTTTCTGTTTGATGTTGATGCACAATGCTCACCAGGATTTAGTTTATCTGAATTCATTGCCAAACACATTGAACAGCCTGGTTCTCGCCACTCTAGTCCCGATCTCTTAAATATCTTGTCCAATCCTTCACGCTCGGCCTGCGATTTTACCATTTGAGATCCGGGCACTACCAAGGCCTGCTTAATTGATGATGCGACCTGCCTTCCTTTAACAACTTCCGCAGCTTCTCGTAAATCTTCAATTCGAGAATTTGTACAAGACCCAATAAAAACCTTATCAATACTTATTTCTGTCATTAGAATTCCGGGCCTTAAGTTCATATATTTAAGTGCCGAATCATAGCTTTTTTGACGGTCTACAGATTCAAAGCTCTTTGGATTGGGAATTTTGTCTGTAACCGAGCATACCATTTCAGGTGATGTGCCCCATGTGACCTGAGGTTCCATATCATCCGCAGATAACGTTACCTCTTTATCGAATATTGCGTCTTTGTCGCTCCGCAAATTCCTCCAAGACTTAATTGCATAATCAATCTGCGATTTATTCGGACCAAACTCTCTGTTACTGCAATACTCTATTGTCTTGTCATCCACTGCGACCATCCCTACTCTCGCTCCAGCCTCGATCGCCATATTGCAAACTGTCATTCGCCCCTCAATTGACATTTCTTCAAAAACTTGCCCGGCAAACTCGATTGCATATCCAGTTCCTCCAGCAGTGCCTATGTGGCCTATTATCGATAGAATTACGTCTTTTGGCGTTACTCCAAACGGCAGTTCACCATCAACAAGAATACGCATATTCTTCATCTTTTTAGTAATAAGACATTGAGTCGCTAACACATGTTCCACTTCTGATGTTCCAATCCCATGAGCAAGACATCCAATCGCACCGTGCGTGGCAGTATGAGAGTCGCCGCAAACAACAGTCATTCCGGGCATAGTAGCTCCTAATTCTGGTCCCATAACATGGACAATGCCTTGCCCTGGATCATTCATTTGAAATTCTCTAATTCCAAAAAGAGTACAATTATCATTTAAAGTTTTGACTTGTATTTGTGATGTTTTATCTGGGATTCCACTAACTCCACCTTTTCTTTCATTAATATCAGTGGATATATTATGATCAGTGGTCGCGATATTTGTATCCGTTCGCCAGGGTTTCCTTTTTGCCAATCTGAGACCTTCGAAAGCCTGCGGGGACGTTACTTCGTGGAGAATATGTCTATCAATATATAATAAGCTAGATCCGTCATCTCTATTCTTAACCAGATGTTCAGACCAAAGTTTGTCGTAAAGCGTTTGACCAGCCATATTTGTGATTCTTCCAAATATTTGAAATCTTATAGTAATTTATTTTTTGTTTTGTGCCTTATCTCGAAGGTAATGATCCAGCAAAGTAATTGCAATCATCGCTTCAGCTATTGGCACAGCTCTTATTCCAACGCAAGGATCATGACGTCCTGTCGTAACAACTTCGACCTCCTCACCTTTGGTATTAAGCGAGCGTCCAGGTTTTCTAATACTTGAGGTTGGTTTTAGTGCTAGTCTAGCAATGATGTCCTGCCCCGTTGATATGCCACCTAAAATGCCACCTGCTGAATTCGACAAAAATCCACCTGAATTAATCTCATCTCTAAATTCCGACCCCAGCTTACTGACACAATCAAAACCATCACCTATCTCAACACCCTTAACGGCGTTTATACTCATCAATCCATGGCATATCTCTGCATCTAGCCTATCAAAAACTGGCTCGCCAAGACCAACAGGTATTTTGTGAGCAACAACTGTGATCTCTGCACCTACAGAATCGCCATCTCTCCTGAGCTTAGTGATTAAATCTTCTAACTTTGGAACAAGATCAGCATCAGGTGTAAAAAAACTATTTTTCTCAATGAAATCTTTATCAAAGTTTTTGAAGCCAAGAGCTCCGATTCTACTCACGTAGCCAAAGACTGAAGAACCAACAAGCTCGTTGAGGACTTTTTTTGCGATTGCACCTGCGGCGACCCTCATAGTTGTCTCCCTCGCAGAGCTTCTTCCTCCGCCCCGATAGTCTCTAATCCCATACTTCTTTTCGTAGGTATAATCCGCATGAGATGGTCTAAATAAATCTTTGATTTTACTATAATCTTTGCTCTTATAATCTTGATTTTTTATTAATAAGCCAATCGGTGTTCCAGTCGTTCTACCGTCAAAAATCCCGGATAAAATGCGTATCTCATCGTCCTCTTTTCTTTGAGTGGTATAATGAGACTGTCCGGGTTTCCTTCGATTTAAATCAGGTTGAATATCTGATTCACTGAGACATATGTTAGGCGGACAGCCGTCAACGATGCACCCTATGGCGTCACCATGACTTTCACCAAATGTTGTTACTGAAAACAACTTACCAAATGTATTACCTGACATTGCTGAGATTCAAACCTTTAAAGCTTTTGAATTTATTATACGATATTTAACCAAGTAATTCGCTATAGGCATCCAAATCATCGCGTGTGAGCATAAAAACTCCTGCATCCCCCTCAGAAAACTCAAACCAGAAAAACGGTATTGACGGAAACGTTAATTCAAGTGCAGACCGTGAATTACCCACTTCAACAATCAAAACACCTTTTTCTGTTAAAAAATCTCTCGCATCTCTCAGTATTCTCAGAACAAAACTTAAACCATCATCACCAGCCATGAGAGAAATTTTTGGCTCATAATGATACTCAGATGGCATGCTCAGCAAGTCTTGCTTATCAACATAGGGCGGATTAGATACGATCAAATCAAACTTGGAGTTGGTTAGATTTTCAAATAGATCGGACTCTAATATCTTAACCCTGCCTGCCATGTCATGATTTTTTATATTTATCTCACCAACTTCTATCGCACCCTTGGAAACATCAGATAAAACAACATTTGCTGATTTGAATACGTAAGCACATGAAATCCCTATACAACCACTTCCTGCACATAAATCTAATATCGTATTCGGATTATTCACCCAAGGCTCAAAGCTCTGATGAATTAAATTAGCTATCGGTGATCTAGGAATAATTACGCGCTCATCAACAAAAAAAGGCAGGTCAAAAAACCATGCAGTTTTAGTGATATATGCAGACGGTATCTTGGTTTCTATCCTCTTATCAAACAATGAAAAAATTCTTGAGCGCTCATCTTCAGAAGGAATACGGTCAAGCAGTGAAACTGATGGATCATGAGGAAGACCCAACGCGAACAAAGATAGATAAACCGCGTCATCCCAAGCATTTGTTGTTCCATGACCGAAAAATAAGTTCGACTCAACGAATAATTTTTCTCCATAAGCTAAAATATCGCGGAGCGATTCTAAATTTTTTCTCGATATTGTTCTATTCGCCATATTTTTTTCTGTATTATACTTTTTCATAAACTTGCATATAACATTCTCAAACAATTGAAATATAATAGAGAGCGAGTAACGCTAAACTGAGTAAGACGATAGGCAGCACCCTAGCACTAACAAAAGTTTGGCATCAATTACCGAACTGTAGCAATTTGATTGTAGCAACTCTACTTGTAAGAGAGTAAATTCAGCTATGACGATGACTTTAGCGAAGCTAAAACAAAATTTATTGTAAAATATGCGATAATGGGTATACATTGTAACACTTGCTTGTGAAAAGATGGTTACCTAAAGATTAACCTCGTCACGAGATACAAATACTAAGGTTATGGAGAGAACTAGACATGCCAACTACTGCAATTGCTGGAAACGACATAAACTTTCGGGCGAATCTCTCACGAGAAGCTCAAATGGTGCGTAAGGCACTAATCGAAAAGGGCCTGGAAACTCCAATGAGTGGACTAAAACTATCACGGGATGAAAAGTACTCGCGTATTAAGGATGCCATGACGCAAGTCGCAACAGCATTAGGCTTAGACTTGAATGATGATAGTTTAGAAGAAACTCCCCATAGGATAGCTAAAATGTATGTTGATGAAATTTTCGCAGGATTAAACTACGAAGAATTTCCAAAGATATCCTTAATTCAAAATAAAATGAATACTGAAGAAATGGTCAAAGTGAAGGCAATCAAAGTAATAAGCACGTGTGAGCATCACTTTGTCACCATTGATGGGTTGGCAAATGTGGCGTATCTCCCAGGTAAGAAGATTATAGGCCTATCCAAAATTAATCGTATTGTTTCATTTTTTGCTCGACGTCCTCAAGTTCAAGAGCGGCTAACTCAGCAAGTTTTAGTGGCTCTACAAACTCTCCTAGAGACCGAAAATGTCGCAGTCTTCATGGATGCGACGCACTATTGCGTGAAAGCGAGGGGCATTATGGATGCGTCATCAAGAACTGAGACAAGTGCGCTTGGTGGTCTCTTCAAGTCTGATAGAAATCTTTGCGACAATTTCCTTTATAACTCTTGAGCGTAGATTTCACTTAACTGTGAATGCAAGAGCCGGTTATATTAACAATTAATACGATGAAATCATTCATCAACACTAGTGCTAAGCGTTCCTCAACCAAGAAACGGTTGAATCACACGAGCGACATCTTCAGCTTGTTCCTCCAAATGCAAATGGTGAGAGCCATTCATCTTTTCTATTCGCATTTGAGGAACCCATTCGAAAATCGCATCTTTAATATCGGTTGTTTTGATTGCACTGTTTTCCGCTCTAATCAATAGTACATTGGAGATAATACTTTCAAAAAATCCCCTAAGTTGATCCTCACTAAATCGGATGTGATTGGTGGCCTTCAATCTTTGGTCATTTCCCCAAAAAAAACCGTTTTGGTCCTCAAAAACACCTCTTTTAGCCAGCGTAGATGCTGCAGCATGTGTTAAAGGCACAAAACCTGATACACGTGCTTGAATCGCTCGTTCAAAATCGTGGAAATAGGTTGGGGATGATGATGCAAAACGCCGATTCTCTTTGATTGCGCGCCTCAAATGATTCGCAGCTTTTTTCTCAGAATGGAAAGAGGGAACATATCCATCAATCAATACCAAATTTTTAACTCTCTCAGGGAAGGTTCCAGCAACAAGGCTTGATATTATTGCTCCTCGCGAGTGTCCAAGAAGAGTAAAATCTTCCCATAACATCTGATCGGCGAGGCTAATAACCTCACCGACGTCGATCCATGGTTCATAACTTGAGTCAGCTGAGCGATGATCACTTAGCCCGTGCCCCGCCATATCCATAGCAATTAAGTGAATATTATCCAAGTGTGGCATTAAGTTATCAAAAGAAGCTGCATTGTCCAGCCATCCATGAAGAGCAATTATTGGGGTATATCCGGGGCGCCCCCACTCCTTGCAAGATATTTTCAGACCGTTTACATCAAACTCACGTTCTCTTACAAAATCAACCGCCATTCATTTAATTCCAATAAGCTTAGTAATCAGTTTATGTCTGACGCATCCTATACGCATTTTACAAGATTGTTACTTTTCCCTAGAACTCTATTTGGTTTTATCGCTATCGTCGATATCGGTTGACGTAAATGACGGTATATCAGACTCATCCTGGACAACGTTATTCTCACTCGAACCAGATGAAACATCAGCGATAGAGAAACCGTCAGAGGGCATAGCAGCGGGCCAATCAGCAAAAGGAAAGGGTTTCGTGTCGCTATTGAAAGTTAAGAATTGCATCGTTTGGAATATCCATGATGCCAAGCTTTGTCCAAAGCTTCTTAGATTCTTGTTGTCAGCCCCTGTAATAAGCAAGGTTAGAAATTGTCCTCCGATGACAAGCAATAGAATAACTCTCACAAATGACAGCAATAAAAGAAACAGTAGCATGTAGGCTAATCTTACCCAAAGGCTCAGGCTCTTTATGTGGGAAATAAAATTTTTCAACTGTATTACTCCATCTCAACATCTACATTATGGGTTGATAACATCATTTTACGCACAGTTTCTCTAATAGGACAGCCTTCAAACAAAATTGCATGAAGAGAGCTGAGAAGAGGCATGTATATTCCCATTGAATCAGCATGTGCTTTCACTAATTTCGTAGTGTTCACACCTTCAGCGACTTGTCCGATCGAGCTCAACGCTTCGTCAAGAGTTGCTCCTCTGCCCACCTCAATCCCAACTCTATAATTTCTACTTAATGGTGAGGTGCAAGTCACAAAAAGATCTCCTATACCCCCTAGTCCCATCATTGTCATGGGGTTTGCACCCATCTCTTTACAGAATCTATTCATCTCTGCGACGCCCCTTGTAAATATCAGACTCTTGGTATTCTGACCTGCTCCGGACGCCTCAGTCATTCCCGATACAATAGCATAGATATTTTTCAATGCTCCAGCTAACTCGACTCCAAACTGATCAGTGTTTTCGTACACTCTTAGAATATCCGAGGATAAGACCTCCCTGACTAAGCTTCGCACCGCATTACATTCACTCGCCACTACAGTTGCAGTGATATCACCACTTACAATCTCTGCGGCTATATTTGGCCCACTCATTGTACAGTTTGGGTTATCTGGAAGCTTTTCTTTAAGAACTTGTGATGGCAAAAGAAAACGTTCATCAAATCCTTTTGCTGTACTGACAATAGGGATGTCTGACATTAATATTGGCTTCAAACTATGCGCTAACTCACTGTATGCATTTATTGGGACTGCAAAAAAAACCAACTGAATATTAGTCATAGCGGCTTTAAGATCATTAGTAACTGTTATGTTTTTATGAAGCTCATATTTGGGATGATAACGCGTATTAATCCGGTCATTCTGAACAGACAAAGCGGTGTCGTGACTTCTAGCCCACAAATTTACTCTTAACCCATTGGACGCAATCAAATTAGCTACAACGGTTCCGAAGCTACCACAGCCAAACACTGCCACATTGCTCACATCACTTATTTTCAAGTAAACCTCACAATATTATTCCGGCTACATTCAATAAACATACAGAAGCATTCGGTTAAGATAACTACTGAGCTATGAAAACATTAATTTGTTAAGACCTTTAACAAAGGCCGCAGGGTCCTCAAGAGATCTTCCAGCTGACAATAACGCTTGATCAAATAACAACTGAGTGAGCATTTTAGTTTCTTTAGTATCCTTTGAAGCTTTAATCTTCTTTACCAAAGGGTGCTTCGTATTCACCTCAAGGGTTGGTTTTGATTCAGGCATTGTTTGTCCCGCTGCCTCCATAATTTTTCTCATTTGTTCTCCCATGTCATGCTCACCGACAACCAGACATGCTGGAGAATTAGTTAATCGATTTGTTGATCTAACTTCAGAAACTTTTGCAGAAAGAATATCCTTTATTTCGCTGATTACTTTTTCATCAGCCTTCGAAATCTTTTTCTTAGCGTCTTTACCATCCTTCTCTGTTTCACCCGTTATTTCACTGAGATCTAGCTCTCCTTTTGCTATGTCTTGAAACTGCTTTTTGTCGAACTCATTGAGGTAACCCATCATCCATTCATCAATTCTATCGCTCATTAAAAGGACTTCGATATTGTGTTTCTTAAATGCCTCTAAATAAGGGCTATTGGCAAGTGATGTAATACTTTCCCCTGTCAAATAATAGATTTTTTTCTGATTTTCGTTCATTCTCGAAATGTAGTCATCAAGAGTCACAGTAGGAGCTGTATCGTCGCTAGAGGAACTGCAGAACAAAAATAGCTTCGCAATTTTTTCTTTGTTCCCATGATCTTCACTGGGACCTTCCTTAAGGACTACACCAAACTGTGACCAAAATTTCGCATACTTTTCTTTATCTTTTTTCGCGAGCTTAGAGAGCATATCAAGCACTCGCTTAGTCAGAGCTGCTTTCATACTCTCCACTAATGGCGTTTTCTGCAATATCTCTCGTGAAATATTTAGTGGCAAGTCAGCGCTATCCAAAATACCTTTTACGAACCGAAGATACATGGGCAAGAACTGCTCAGCATCATCCATTATAAATGTTCTCTTGATATAAAGTTTGATGCCTCTGGATGCATCACGCTGATATAGATCCATAGGTGCCATGGATGGGATATAGATCAGGCTTGTATAATCCTGCTTACCTTCAACTTTATTATGACTCCAAGAAAGTGGTTCGGCAAAATCGCTAGAAACATGTCTATAAAATTCTTTGTACTCCTCTTCTGATATTTTATTTCTCGGCTTTGTCCAAAGAGCTTGAGCATCATTTACTGCTGACCATTCCGGATCATTTATTACCGTCTCATCCTCCTTCTCACTCGGAGAAGGCGGATCATTTTTCAGCATTTCGACGGGAATTGATATGTGATCTGAATATTTTTTAACAATACTCCTTAACCGCCAATCATTGGCAAATTCGGTCTCATCTGACTTGAGAAACATCGTAACTGTGGTTCCCCTATCATCCTTTTCTATCGGCTCTATTTGATAATCAGCCTCTCCTTCACAGGTCCATCTTACGCCCTCAGAGCTGTCCAATCCTGCTCGTCTTGTTTCAACAATTACTTTTTTCGCAACAATGAATGAGGAATAAAAACCAACACCAAATTGGCCTATAAGCTGGGAGTCTTGCTTTTGATCGCCAGTTAAGTTTTTCAAAAATTCAGATGTTCCAGAGCGCGCTATAGTGCCCAGATTCTCTATGACTTCAGATTCGGACATACCAATACCATTGTCTGATATAGTCACAGTCTTTGCCTTCTCATCAAACGATATTTGAATCCGAAGATCAGGATCTTTCTCTAATAACGACGAGTCGTTTAAGGACTCGAATCTCAGCTTATCGGATGCATCCGAGGCGTTTGAAATTAACTCCCGAAGAAAGATTTCTTTATTCGAGTACAAAGAATGTATCATTAGGTGTAGAAGTTGTTTTGCCTCAGTTTGAAATCCCCGAGTCTGAGCTTTTGCTTTTTTCTTGGCTGACATACTAAATCCTTTTAAAGAAACATTTTAACATTGCTATATATATTGGGTATTATTTTGAAATATCAACAGCATAACTTCCATATTACGGTACTAAGAAATTGCACCTCGCTGTTGCTGTAGGTTTATTCATATCATCCTGCCAAGCCGTGCTGCTGACGTTTATTAATTTCCTTCCTTGTCTCAAAACACTACATTTTGCATACATCTTTTTAAACCTCCCCGGACGGAGATAATCAATAGAGAAGTCAACCACTTTTGGAACTGCAACAATATCCAGAAGATATATGGACTCGATAGCTGATGCTAACTCTAAAAATCCTCCAATAACCCCACCATGAATTGCAGGAAGAGATGGGTTTCCAATATTTGACTTCTTTTTACTTAATGTATAAAGCACATTTCCATCTAAAACTTCTGCGCTGATACCTATAAAAGCTCCATAAGGAATTACATCAATAATGTCTTGTGGTGATTGGTTTTCACGAGCTTTTTTAGCTGTAAACTCAAATTCTTCAGTAACTTTATCCATTAGTTTCTCAAAATTAATTTTTCTTTTTTAAATTATTTTGCAAAGAGTGAAACAAAATTTATTCATCACAGACATTCAGATTAATCATTTCTTTTTTAACTTCATAAATGTTGCCACACAGTGTGCAATGGGGTTCTCCAAAGTATTCTGCCATGCCAAACCTCTGCAAAAAACTACACTTGAGGTATCTTTATATACTTTTGCAGACACATAAATTGGTTTGTTCGGTTCTGCCGCTTGCATGTAGTCCAATCTTAAATCCATTGTCGGCGTAACGGTTGAAAATCCTGAAACAGAAATAGCAGCACAGCCACAACAGGTATCCAACAAGCTCACAATTACCCCACCATGAACTACCCTTGTCATTGGATTTCCTATAACTTCCTCCTTGTATGGAAAGGTGATTTCGACCTCGCCTCTCTCGACACGAGTGAGTTTTAGGCCAAGCGCTGCACCATGTCCAGTTCTTTCCATAGCCAACTTCATAGCAGGCTTAAATACCATTAGTTTTAGATCAGGGACCATTTTTATCCTTTTGACTGGTACAAAGTTATTTCTGTGATGAATTATTGAAACTTTCAATAACCGATTTTGGTGCCTGAACCAATTCAATCAGCACACCCTCCCCGCCAAAAGGGTGCGTTTGGCTCGATTTGGGATGCACAAAGCAAACTTTATAACCAGATGCTCCCTCACGAATTCCTCCGGGAGTAAAATTAACTCCTTTTGAAGATAACCAGGCCACAGCGACTTCTAAATCATCGACCCACAGTCCAATATGATTGAGTGCAGGCTTGTCAACTCGAGGACTACGAGATTTATCTAATGGTTGCATCAAATCAACCTCAATAGCTATATCACTCTGGCCAATAGAGCAAATATCCTCATCAACGTTTTCAGCCTCACTCTTATATGTTCCGAGGAAATCTAGACCCAGAAGGTCAACCCAAAGATGTTTAAGTGCAGACTTATTATCTGAGCCAACTGCAATTTGTTGGACTCCAATTATTGAAAATGGTCGATTTATCAACGTCTCTCCTGGTTTTTTAAGCAATTATACTCTGTTAATAAATCAATACATCTCTTCAAATTTACTTATAAAGTTAGGCAATAAACTTTCATCCAAATCATTAATCCCTGCAGCTGCTTTTCGCCCACCTCCACTTGGAAATTGACGACATAGGTCAGAAGCTCCAAATTTGCGGTTTTTCGGAGCTCTTACACTTACCATAAATGCTCTAGCAGAATTTTTTATTAAGACAGCATGTGCTACATTTGGGTTTTCATTCGCAAGATGATTGCTGAATACTCCAACTATTCGTTTACTCCAACTTTGATTTGGCAAAATGTATACTTGAGAGGTTTTTGTAGCTCTCTCAGGTTTTTGCAACAATGCCTTTGAAAAATCATTTTCATATGAGTGTTTTAGTTTCTGAAAATAAAATGAACAATCTGAGATAAAATCGAATGGGCTATCATAAGGTTCAAGCAGTCTAAAAAGTTCTTGAGGAGTAAAATTTAAATCACTCAACTTTTCTCCATATCCATTGTAATTGATGTAAGTCCCTAACTCTTCAAGAAGCATATTTTGATCAGCCGATAAATCGCATGAAGCAGTATGTTCCATGGCTAAATCTCTCAAATTATCCCCGTAACTGCCAACAGCCGCCCAGAGAGGCCTTGATCCAGATAAATATTTATTCATCAAGGCACTCGTTGAGACATTTGCAGATTCATCAATAACAACGGTTAAATTTTTATTAGTGGGTATTTCTCCAGCAAAGTGATGATCGACATAGAGAACAGTAGAGTTGTTAATTAAAATATTTTTAAGATAGGTTCTATTTTTATCCAGAGAAATATCTAAAACTGTAACTTGGTCCTCAGAATTAGACGAGACATATTTGAGAAGGTCAATCTCTCGTTTAACCCCACTTACCAAGTGTGATTCACATGGATAAGTTTGACGAAGCTGCAATAGTGCGCATATACCGTCAGCATCCCCATTAAAAACATCGTACTGCATTGGATACCTTTATCTAAGATTGGTAGAAATTCATAAGAATCTCAGCTACCTCAGGGCGAACTATTTCCTTCGGAGGCATCTCGCCTTTTCCAAGCAGCGCTCTCAAATTCGTTCCAGAAAGAGTTACAAAATCATTAGGCACATGGCCATCCACTTCGTTTAACATAACTACTCGGCCCAATTTTTTTGAATATGCTGTGTGATCCGCATTAAAAATTTTAATCGATAGGTCGTTGCTAACTTGCAATTCATCAAAGATTTCCTGAGCCTCGAAGGCCCCATAAAAACTGCCAACTCCCGCATGATCTCTGCCAACTATTAAATGAGTAGCTCCCATATTCTGCCTAATAATAGCATGCAATAATGCTTCCCGAGGCCCCGCATATAGCATATCAAAGCCATAACCTGAAACAAGAACTGGAATCTCATTAAAGTAACAGTCCACCATTGTTTTTATGCAATCATCTCTGACTCCAGCAGGTATATCACCATCTTTAAGTTTGCCCAATAACATATGAATAATTAGTCCATCTGCACCAATTCTATCGACTGCAAGTTTGCACAAAGCCTCATGAGCTCGATGCATAGGGTTTCTGGTCTGAAAAGCTACCACCTTGTCCCATCCAGAGTTCACGACATGCTCCCTGATTTGTTGAGCTGTCCTGAACGTATCAGGATAATCTCTGGGGAATGAACCCAGATCAAAAATCTCTAATTTTCCAGATATGAGAAAGTTGCCAAGAGTTCTGAACTTTTTAACGCCCGGATGAGAGGAATCATTAGTGCCGAAAATCCTAAGAATCATCTCATCAATATCCTTATCACTCAGAGTTTCAATATCCGAAACATCCATCAGAGCAATACAGGGTTTATTATCTCTCGTAGGATCCAAAAGTGCTATTTTTTGACCTGATTCAAAATCTGGTTTTGATTGCACCAAATTTATTATAGGGACCGGCCAAAATAACCCGTCAGTCAGCCTATATGTTTGACAAACCGATTTAGCCTCTCCAAAGCTCATAAATCCTTCGAGTGGATTAAAATATCCAGATCCAATCATCACCACATTTGACAGCGCAGGATCATTCAAAATTAGTGTTGGCAAATTGTTTACTTTATCTGACTCGCGGAGCGTTTTAGCCAGAGGAACCTTTAAAGTAGCTGTTCCGTGGGGTTTTATTAGTGTTTTCATTAACTTAATAACATTTACTTTGATGATTAAGCTCTCTAAATGATGACATCATGTTTCAACAAATAATTAAGCACTGTTTTGACTTCATCATCCAAACTCATATTATCAGAAATGAGATGTATTTCAGGATTTGTCGGCGCCTCATAAGGATCATCAATCCCGGTGAAATTTTTGATCTCTCCGTTTCTTGCTTTTTTGTAAAGACCTTTCGGATCTCTCTCCTCTGCTGACTCCAGAGAGCAATCAATGAAGATTTCCACAAACGTTAGTCCAGAATCCTCATGTATTTTTCTCACCTCTTCTCGATCTTTGCGGTAAGGACTAATGAAACTCGCTAAGGTAATAATTCCAGCGTCTGTAAAAAGCTTTGATACCTCACCAATCCGTCTAATATTTTCTTTCCTATCATCAGCAGAAAAGCCAAGATTTTTGTTAATACCCAGCCGAATATTGTCTCCATCCAGTCGATAACTTAGTATCCCTTTTTCAAAAAGTGAACGCTCTAGTGCCACAGAAATCGTGCTTTTCCCACTGCCTGACAGTCCCGTCATCCATAATGTCGCACCCTTTTGACGAATTAGATTATGTCTGTCTTGCATGGAAACTTTGCCATCATGCCAACTGACGTTTGTCGATTTTTGCTCACTCATGATTAATTGAATTGAATTTTAGAGAGCGCAATATTAACTTTATTGAATCAGGATGTAAAAATAATACACAAGGTAGCTATGATATATTTAGGTTCAGATTCAAAAAACTTGTGAGAAGCGACAATGAGCACACTAAATAATTTGAAAATCCTTGATTTCACAACCTTAATTCCAGGTCCATTCGCCACTATGATGATGGGCGATATGGGCGCCGATATTATTAAAGTCGAATCGCCAACACGAGTAGATCTTGTTAGAGCAATGAGTCCATTTAATCATGGATCCTCTACTTGTCATTCGTTTGTCAACAGAAACAAAAGGTCAATCAGCCTTGATTTAAAAAAACAAAAATCTATTGAAATCATTAAGCGCTTAATCTTAGATTTCGACATCATTATTGAACAATTTCGACCGGGTGTAATGAAGCGACTTGGCCTCGACTATGAGAGCTTAAAGACGATTAATTCAAACATAATTTATTGCTCAATCACAGGCTATGGTCAGACAGGGCCATACAAAGATAAAGCGGGCCATGATAACAACTATTTATCGATCTCAGGAACCAATGGTTATTCCGGTAAAGTAAATCAGCCAAGTCCCATTATGGGCCTACCTATCGCTGACTTGGCGGGAGGATCATTACATGCAGTAATCGGAATATTAGCTGCAGTCAATCATCGAAATAATAAGGGGTCAGGACAGTATATAGATGTTAGCATGACAGATTCAATGTTTGCCATGAATGGGATTTTTGGGTCTCAATTTCTGGCAGCAGGTCAAGAGTTAGCTCATGAGACAACCCATATTAATGGAGGGTCGTTCTATGGATATTATCAAACAAAAGATGACAAAACGATATCAGTCGGAAGTCTAGAACCAAAGTTTTTGATGAAGCTATGTGCTAGATTGGAAATAAGTGATCATATAGGATCTGCCATAAGCAATAATACTCGCGAACAATCGAAATTTAAGGATCTAGTCGCGAAAAAAATAAGAGAAAAAGACATGTCGCACTGGGAAAAAGTCTTTGAAAATGAAGATGCTTGTGTTGAGCCGGTTATCTCTTTTCAAGAAGCGTGCGAGAACACACAAATACTAGCACGAGAGATGATCACCACAGTGTCTCACCCTGAAGGGGGCGAAGAAAATCAAGTTAGTAGCGCAATAAAGTTTTCAGATTCAAAAGCGCGGTATGACTATTGTGGTGTTCCAATCGGGTTTCATACAAAAGAAGTACTAAAAGAAATAAATTTTTCTGATGCAGAGATTGAATTAATGATAAACAACAACGAAATTCAATGATTAATACATGCTTAAATAGTTGTTTTATCAAAAAAGACCGTTTTTCTGATAAACCCAACTTTTACCAAAACCTTGATTTCCCCAGCGTTGGCAACCTCAGCTTTCATCGGATGAAATCGTCCAAGCTGAGGAACGTATATTTGACCGGAGAAGTAATCTATCTCTGAACTCAATTCAATGAATAAAAACTTTCCAACCGAAGACGAATCATCTTCATTCTTGATAATAATACCCGAACCCGAATCATTATCTGACACTATTTTAATCCAAACTGGTTTCTCTCTATGTTTCCATTCACCGTGAAGATCAGATAATTCAATCCCAAAGACACCACCTGCACTAATTAACGTAAAAAAGATGCAGCTCACAGAATAAAGATTTCTGAAGCTTTTGAGAAACAAGTAACGTTTAGTTGCCATATAGAATATCCTCAAAACTCTTGCTTGGCGGAAATGTTTTATCATCATCTAAAGGAAAATAATTCTGAATCTTTTTTATTATCTTTTCAGGTCCTAGGTTTCTGCCATAATACATAGGACCTCCACGATAAGCCGGCCATCCGAATCCATGAGCATAAATCACATCAATGTCACTATTTCGACTAACAATACCCTCTTCTCTGATTTTAACGCCTTCATTGATCATTGGAATCAAACATTGATCCAGAATTTCCTCATCAGTTAGTTCTCTACTATTTATGCCTTTTAATCGTGCAAACTCTTTTATGAGTTTCGAAGATTCTGCAGATGTTTTTGCTTTGCGGTTCTTATCATAATCATAAAATCCTTTCGCATTTTTCTGCCCAAGACGACCCGCTTCACAAAATTTATCGACGAGTAAAAATTTATTAGTTAGTGCTTTTTCCCACCCAAGATCCAATCCTATTAAGTCTGCAGTTTGAAAAGGTCCCATTGGAAATCCGAATTCAACCATTAATCGGTCAATTCTCTCGATATCAATCCCCTGTAATGCCATCCGCATTGCTTGTTGCTGCCTCACAAATAAGATTCTGTTGCCAACAAAACCAGGGCATACGCCTACCAGCACTGGAATTTTTTTTATTCGCTTTGCTAATTTCATACATGTTTTGATAATACTAAGGTCGGTCTTCTTAGCTCTAACGATCTCAAGCAAACGCATCACATTTGCAGGTGAAAAGAAATGAAGTCCAATTACATCTTGGGGACGACCACTTGATTCTGCTATTTCATTCAAATCAAGAGCGGACGTATTTGTAGCTAAAACCACTTTGTCTTTCGCTAATTTAGCGATCTTGCCAAATATATCTTTCTTCAATTCCATATTTTCGAAGACCGCTTCAATAATAAGATCAGCTTCTGATACATCATTTATATTTAATGATATATCAATATAATCAAGTCTCTGTTTGACCTGAGCATGACTTAATTTACCTTTTTTCTGAGAACCCTGAAAATTTGCTTCAATATTTTTCTGACATCTAACAAGAGATTTTTGATTACTTTCGATAATAGTTACAGGTAGCCCTGCATTTGCCATACTCATCGCAATGCCTGCTCCCATTAGACCGCCGCCGATAACTGCCACTTTCTGTACTTCAAAATCGACAACCTCTCGAGTCATATCAGGAACCTTGTTTGCGTGTCTTTCAGCAAAAAAAAGATACTGTTGAGCTTTAGATTGATCACCCTCCATAAGTTCTTCAAATAATTCGCGTTCAAATTTCAATCCATCTAAAAACGGAAGCTCGCAAGTAGCTTCAACACTACGGATATTATATAGCGGTGCTAAATAGCCACGTTTTCGCTTCTCTGCATGTTTTTTGTATTCATTGAAAGTGTCATCCAATCCTGAATATTTAGTTATCGGATTTTCTTGCAGTCGAATAGACGGATGTGAGCAATTTGATTTGATTTTTTCTTCGAGATATTCGATCGAGGCGGAAAGTGGATCCTCAGAAGTTATTTTATCGATAAGACCACATTCTAAGGCTTCATCTGCTCCGATGGGATTACCCGAGGTAACCATAGCTAAAGCCTTTTCTATTCCTATTAATCTGGGCAACCTCTGAGTGCCACCCGCACCGGGGATCAGGCCTAAGTGAACTTCGGGTAAACCAAATCTTGCACTGGGTGTTGAAATACGGTAATTACAACACAAAGCAGTTTCCAAACCACCTCCAAGGGCAGTTCCATGCAACACAGCCATGACAGGCTTTTCAATAGCATCTAAATATTCTAATAATTCTGGAAGATCGGGATCTCCAGGAGGCTTTCCAATCTCACTTATGTCGGCACCCGCTATAAATGTTCTTCCTGAGCACGTTATAATAATTCCCGCTACATCATCATTCTCCGAGGCCTCTTCCAATGACATTGCAAGCCCTTTTCGAACAGAGTAACTTAGGGCATTTACAGGAGGATTGTCTACAGTGATTAGTGCAAATTGTTTAACAATTGCATAATGAACTGCTTTATCAGCTCGACTCATAGTCTTGTCCTTTAAATTAATATCTTTGCTTTATTAAGCCATTTGTTCCTTTATTGTTTTACCTATTGTCCAAAGTCGATCCTGTCCCCATCCAAGATTTAATAATTTATCTCCTCTATATAATCTGAAACTTGGAACTCCCCATAGATCACTCTCATACATAGATAAACGATTATCTTCCAACTCATCGTACCACTCTGAATTACCAATAATAGTTTTCCCATGTGACCAATCTAAACCCGCCTTATCTAATACATGTTTAAAATTCTTTTGTTTATTAAGGTTCTTCCCCTCAACAAATGCAGCCCTCAGAAAACTAGATAGTAATTGGTTTGAGCGTCCACAGTCTCTTGCCCAGGAGTACAGCGAATAACAATTCCTAACGGGTTCTCCAATAGGATCATAGAAGTTCCCGAAAGATATTCCATTCGCTCGAGCTTCTCTTGCAACATCCATCATAATATAACGGCTTTTATCAAGAGTAAGCGGAACTCCTCTCATAACCATCGGAAGAACTGGGCGCACCGATAACTTTAAATTGCATCTTTTCGAGAAATCTAGAACTCTATCAAAAATCAAAGCCGTATATGGGCTTCTCATTGACGGGAAAAATTCCAGCAGGAATTTATTATTAGATTTTAATTTAGGAAATGTAACTTCCTTCTTTGGTGCAATAAAAACCTCTTTTTTTTCACTCACATCGAGAGCTAATTCCTTTAATCTGGATTCCAAGTGATAGAGTCTATCAATACCCCAATACCATTCATTCCCATAATAAAACATAGCGGCGGAATAATGCCCAAGCTGTTTTCTTTTTGCATTATTCTCATTCATAATCGTCGAATTTTTGATTTTACCTGAACTAACAAATTCCTTGAAAAACCTGTTTAGGGTATCAAGATCGCCACCCCATAGCGCTGTACTTATATTAAAAATATTATCTATAAACTTTTCATCATTCATGGATACCAGAACAGTCTGCGCTAAATCAATCCTTTTTTTGCTAGGAGCTTGAGCACCATTTGGGAATAAAAGATCATAATGTGGTGCTATATTCTTAGCATCTCTGATAGATAACTTTTGAAGTAACTCAGGTTCTGGGATACTGGAATCAGTAACTTGTGATACTAAATAACATTTGATCTGAACATCATATTTGTTCTTAAAATTTTTTAATAACTGCGCTGCTAAATGACTGTATGGGTCATCGACCTGATGAAAATACTCAATTACGTGAGGTTTACTAAGCTTTTTGCGTTTTTGCTCGAACTTTAACCGTTTGTTATTAGAATATTCATAACTAGCTATCTTTGTTCCAAT
>CACLAG010000019.1:0-29766 GCA_902604945.1 uncultured SAR92 cluster bacterium
GCCCTGGTCGAGGCATCTCAGATAAGCAAATCGAATTTTAATTCAAGGACTTTAATTGACGAAACAAAAAGATCTTCAGATGTTAACTTCCAGAATGTGATCGTTGATAAAGAAAATCTAATAAACGTATCCCCTGATGATGTAAGAAACATAAAATTGCTGGGTGCCTTGCTAACTGCTGCGGAGTCAGTTGGAACGACTTCAATCACCCTAGATACGATCGTTAGTTACCTCACTACTCGCAAGCAGTTTGGGAAACTAATTGGCTCATATCAGGCTTTGAAACATCCAACGGTTGATATTCTGCTGAAATTAGATTCGGCGAAAAGTTTGGTTTATCACGCAGCCTCACTTATCGAAAAAGGCTCTTTAAGCCATGATTCGCAAATAGCCTGTCATATGGCAAAAGCGCAAGCCTCCGAAGCCTTATCTTTTGCAGGTGACAGAGCTGTTCAGTTCCATGGTGGTATGGGATTCACTTATGACTGCGACGCAATGCTCTTTATTAGACGAGCGCAATGGGCCTACCAGCAATTTGGAGATCCTCAGCATCATCGCAAAAGTGTTGCGCGGTTAGTCTTTAAATAAAGTAGATTGCCCGCATTGAGCATTTTAGGCGTTCTGCTTAATGAATCTCGTGATTTCAATAAAAGCATCATTAGCTTGAGTCAGATCTGGATAGAAAATGTGCCAAACATGTGGCATGTTCTCCCAAACTTGCAATTTTGCAACAGAACCACAGTCGACAGCCTTATTTACATATCGCCTAGCATCATCAAAAAGAATTTCAGAATCACTCACCTGGACAAGTGTGGGAGGTAGATCATGCAATTTATCTAATAAAGGAGAAACTTTAACATCGAAAGGATTGTGACGCGTCACCATTTTTGCCGCAAAACCCAATCCAATTTTTGATAACCACGTGAAATTCTTCGTAAGTGGCTCAAGAACGAAATCAGAATTGATATTCTTTTTGACACTTGGATTTACTAATCGAGAGTCAGTTATTGGTGATAATGCAACGACTGCATTTGGCTGACAATCAGACCGGTCACGTAACATTACGCTCAACGCCAAAGCTAAGTTCCCACCCGCGCTGTCGCCAATCACAACAATTTTTTCCGCCTTTTCCAAACCCCTAGGACCATGGTTTTTCAACCAATGGAACGCATCTACGCAATCATCCAATGAGTCTAATCTATTATTTTCTGGAATTAATCGATAATTAATAGCCAGAACTGAAAAATTAGTGGTCTGCGATAGTCTATCTGTGATAACCCTATGGCTTTTCGTACTGCCTGCAAAAAAAGCACCTCCATGGATATAAAGTATCCTATTTTTGCTATTTGCTTTATCTGATAAAACCCACTCAGAAGAAATATTATCTGCACCTGCATTTTTAATACTACTTTTTATCTCAAAACCATCGAAAAATGAATCCATAACTTTCCTGAGAATTGGAATTCTTTTTCTCAAAACAGCTGACTGCATTTCCTCGGTGGCTTTGTTGATTTTCTTACGTAATTTATCAAGTGCTTCTTCTGTAGTGGATCGATGTTCATTTGAAACAAAACTAAAGTATTCACCATCCGGCTTATCATATTTGCTGAGCTCATCCTTGTGCGTAACTAGGAAGGCATACACCGCAGCAAACGATGAGATAAGTGCTAGCAGTAATGGGCTAATTTCCACTATATAACTAATTTTGACCGAAGCATTTTTGATGAAAATCACCATCGCCAAACTCAACATTGATCATCATCAGTCGTTTGACTAAGTGTCCAATATTAAGCTCATCCGTCATCCCAATTCCTCCATGAATTTGGATCGATTCATCACCGATTTGTTTAGAGCTCTTTGCCACAAGGGCTTTTACTGCATGAGCTACTCTCGTAAACTCATCAAGATCAATGCTCCCACTCAAATAATTATTGGCTTCGCAAAGTCCGCGATAAACCATCGACTTTGCTTGCTCATAGGCCATGAAATTGTCCACCATTCGATGTTGTAGAGCTTGAAAAGATCCTATTGGTGAACCAAACTGTGTTCGGGTCTTTGAATATTCAACAGTCAATTTGTTCAAAGTTTCCATAATTCCCAGGGCTTCCGAACACAGCGCCAAAAGAATCTGTGGCATCACAGATTTAATATGTGAGTAGCCATTTCCGAGCGCACAAATTAGGTTTTCATCTGATACGAACGTATCTTCTAATGTAATTACTGAAGCACTGTGTCCATCCATTGTTTTGTAAGTTGAAAGCGATACACCTTGAGCTTCGGGTTCCACCAAAAAAAGACTTATCCCATCAGTACTAAACTGCGAGCTATCATTTCTCGCAGAGACTATAACGCCATCACTCTTATCGGCATCAATTACTGCTAGTTTCTGACCTCGCAAAGTGTATCCGCCATTGCACTTTGTAGCTGAAGTCTTTATATCAGTTATCTCAAACCTTGATTGCTCCTCTATGTATGCAAACGATCCTTTGTAATCCCCATTGATAATCTTAGGAATTATTTCTTTCTTTAAAGATTCATTATTAGATTCGTGCAACAAGGTTCCAAATACAACTATAGAAGCTACATAGGGTTCTATAATCGCACCCTTACCTAATTCAATCATGACTGACGCAAGATCATCAGTGTTGCCTCCGAAACCGCCATAAACCTCATCAAATGGAATGGATAACCAACCCAACTCAGAGAATCGTCTCCAAACCTCTTTTGAGTAACCATCATTTGAGTCTTTGATTATTCTTCGGGCATCAAAATCATATTCCTCACGCACGTATCTGGAGATACCATCCATTATCATGGTTTGCTCTTCGGTGAAATCAAAATTCATTTAGACTGCTCCCAATCATTAATTCCTAAAATCATAATCCAAGCACTGCTTTTGCAATGACATTTCGTTGGACTTCATTAGAACCACCATAAATCGTTGCTGCCCTGCCATATAAATATCGGTTTCTCGCATCAGATCCAACTTGGATCTCATCATATCGCTCCTCAGTTAAAGCAACAGCGCCACCGTGATGTGCCGCGACTTTCAGGTGCAATTCATGCAATTGCTGACTAATTTCAGTACCTTTTATTTTTAATAATGATGATTCTGGGCCAGGCATTCCTTTTTCAGCGATTGACGCAAGGGCTCTTAGCTCAGTGTACTCTAATGCCATAAGATCTAATTCAACATCCGATACTTGTTTTTGAAAAACCTGATCGTCTGCAAGACATCTGCCGCCTCCAATTGATTTTGAAGCCTTATCTTTCAGCTCAGTAAGCATTCTTTTTGAATCCGCGACCTCAGCCATATTAGTGCGTTCATGAGCAAGAAGTGCTTTCGCATAAGTCCATCCCTTATCTTGCTCACCAATCAAATTTTCTACTGGCACACTTACGTTCTCGAATAACACTTCGTTTAAGCTGTGTCGCCCATCAATCGTGATGATAGGCTTGACGGTTATACCTGGAGAGGACATATCTATTAATAAAAAACTGATGCCTTCTTGCTTTCTAGCACCTTTTGACGTCCTGACTAAGCAAAAAATCCAATCCGCATATTGCGCAAGACTCGTCCATATTTTTCGTCCGTTAACAAGATAGTTTGTGCCAGCATAATCCGCAGAGGTTGTTAATGAAGCTAAATCTGATCCCGCACCGGGCTCAGAATATCCCTGACACCACCAGTGATCACTACTTAATATTTTAGGTAGAAATCTGTCCTTTTGCTCTTGCGTTCCAAACGTGTATATGACGGGACCCACCATTTTTAATCCAAAAGGAAGCACATCAGGGACCCCTGCTAAACCTCGCTCAGCTTCATATATAAATTTTTGAGTGTCAGTCCATCCAGTCCCTCCATACTCTTTAGGCCAGTTCGGTGCAATCCAACCTTTCTTAAACAGTTTTTTCTGCCAAGCTATAATGGCTTCTTTATAGTTATCACCATGCCCATCACCAAGATTCGTAGCTAAAGTCGAGTCAAATTCATCATTAAAGAACTTTCTGACTTCATCTCTGAAAGTAATATCATCTTTTGAAAAATTTGTGTCCATTATCATTTTCTCCCATTACATTTTCGTCGTGTAATACAAATATACAATACCTTTTTAATTACGTTTTGTCCTCTGATACAGGTTTTTAATCTCAGCGCCTTATTTCATCAAAAAACAATTGATTAGAAACTTGCAAGCAATGTACGAAATCATATTGACTATATTTAACAAAAGCAGAAAACTAGCATAAGCCGGATGTTGGGGACTTTAGAGCTAATCATATTTGAACCTTTTTAGAGAAATAGCAACGTATACACTTACCTATGAATGATTCTAATTTTTACTCTGGGAAAAGGATAGCTAACGACCTCTCGAAAACATATTTTGTATTGCTTTTAGACGCTTAGATTCTTAAAGTATAGGAGTATGAACGTAGATTAATTAAAAAGGAGTTAAAAATGTCTCTAGAAATGGCAACGACTGGTTTAAAAGAGAAAATTGGGGAGGACTGTGGATTAGGTGCAACAGTCAAATTTGATTTTGGTGACGATGGCATATTATTCCTGGATGCGACTCAATCGCCTAATGTTGTCTCAAATGATGACAATGATGCTCAATGCACCATGGTAATAAGTATGGAAAATTTCATGGAAATGGCAGCTGGGAATCTTGACGGCACATCAGCTTTTATGACGGGAAAACTTAAAATTCAAGGTGACATGGGAATAGCCATGAAGCTTGGTCCAATGCTCTCATAATATATTTATTTGGATGCTTCTGGTAATGCAGAGGCATCCAAACTATAAGGTAAAAAATTCAAACTCCGTACTGCCGGGCTGCAAGATCTCTCATAATTTCTTCCGAGCCACCGCCGATTGCGTTAACTCGTACCTCTCTATAAATACGCTCTACCCTATTACCTCGCATATACCCAACGCCACCAAGTATCTGCATTGCCTCACGAGCACAAAACTCCATCGTTTGACTGGACTGAACTTTTAGCAGCGCAATGTCAGCTGCATTCTCATCACCTAATTGAATTCTTCGTGACACGTTATTTAAATAGCTTTGCGTTGCATTAATACGCTGTTTCATTTCCGCAAATTTATGCCTAATGACTTGATGATCGGCAAGCCTTTTCCCAAATGTTTTTCTTTCCTGTGCCCATTTTATGGCATCTTCCAAACAAACTCGCGAGGCAGCTTCCATTGCAGCCGACATTCCCATTCTCTCAGCATTAAAATTGACCATGATCACTTTAAAACCTTGGTTTTCCTCTCCAATCAAGTAATCTTTTGGAACTCGAACATTTTCAAAATAAATGGTGGCCGTATCTGAGCACCACCAACCTTGCTTGCGGTCAAGCGGAGTTCTAACAATGCCATCTAAATTTGATGGTATTAAGATTGTTGATATTCCAGATGCGCCCTTGCCTCCAGTTCTTACAGCAGCAGTAAACCAATCCGCATTCATTCCTCCAGTTATATATGTTTTACTTCCATTAATAACGTAATGATCGCCAATTAAAGTTGCAGTTGTGCTCAAGTTTGCTACATCTGAGCCTCCAGAAGGTTCAGTGATTGCTAATGAAATACGTTTCTTACCAGATAAAACAGGTGGGATAACAATTTTTTGTATTTCCTGAGTACCAAAATTTATGATTGGTGGTAGTGCAATATTATGGACCATCAAGGATGCACCAATGCCTCCCACCGCTATCCTAGCTAGCTCTTCATTAAGAATATTTTTATGCCAGATATCAATTCCTTCTGATGTTCCTCCAAATTCTTCAGGATAATCAAGACCCAGAATGCCCACCTCTGCAGATTTGGGCCATAGATCGTCAGGAATCAGACCAGTTTCATCCCAATCATCAGCATATGGAATAATTTCTTTTTCAAAAAATCTTCTTAACTGAGTTCGCCACTCATCATGATGTGGCATTAAATATTCATTTTTTAGCCTTGCATTATCAAAATTTAATGACATTTTTATTCTCTACAATTTAAAAAATCGCAAATTAGTCTAAATTAAAATTGGTTTGACAGAAAGCAGCTTCAAATATATTATACTGTATATTTATACAGTATAATATGACTCATAAATTCTTAATAGAGAACCTGTTAGCACGCTCTGATACATGGATTGGCAATAACCATTCGAGTTGTAAAGAAGTAATATCTACTGGAGATTTAATCCTTGACGAATTCTTATTGGGCGGTTGGCCAATTTCATCATTAACTGAATTAATAATTAAAAAAGAAGGATTAGGAGAATTAAGCCTTATTATGCAGACTGTTAAAAAATATACTGATAGAAATCATTTGTGTATATGGTTAAATCCGCCTTATGAGCCCTATCCTCCAGCTTTGGCTAATGCAGAAGTTGCCTTGAATAATCTACTTATAATTAATACAAGCAGCGTTAAAGAATGGTTATGGGTAGCAGAGCAGTCAATTCGTGATAATGCATTATTATTACTCTGGAATAGAAATCAAAATATTAATTATCAAATGCTTAGGAAACTTCAATTAGCTGCAAGTGAGACTATTTTGCCTGTATTTTTATTTAATTCTCCCGAAGCAACTAGAGATTCATCGCCTGCCTTTTTAAGAATCATAATTGATTCTTCTCAAACAAAAAAATTGTTACTAACATTAAAAAAATTAAGAGGGAAAGCTCCTGGGCAACAGTTAATAATGCCTTCAATGATCAATATAAGTAATCGAATACAAATAAATAAAATGCTAGTTAACAAAAATCAATCCGCCCACTGTGATTTTAATTTTATCTTAGAAAAATCAAAATCGAGCCAAGAAATATATAATTAGAAATTAATGATCTTGCAGAGCAAATCCAAAGAAATATGGATGTACATAGGATTTCCTAAATTATCACTTGAAGCAGTTACTATAAATGCTCCAGAGAAATTTATAAGTCATCCTTTAGTAATAGTTGATACAAATAAAAATAGGAAAAAGATAATTGCATACAATAACTCAGCATATAAATGTGGAATTGATAAGTCTGTATCTCTATCAACTGCATTAACAATATGTCCACACCTGAATGTTAATCAAAAAGATCCCTTGCAAGAAAGAAACTTGCTCAATAGTCTGGCTATTATTAGCTATCAATTTACTCCAAATATAGTAATTGAAAATAACGGACTCTATTTAGAAATATTCTCCTGTGAAAAGCTTTTCAAAAGTTATGACAATTTACTATATATGTTGTATGAAAAAATATCTCTCAATGGAGTATTAGCAGTTAACGGCTTCGGCAAAAATCCTTTAACTGCAAAGATGTTATGCAAAAATAGATTCCAACAAAAAATACCAAATTTAAATAATACTTTTGACGAATTCAAAAATGTATCTATTAAGAAACTGACTAATAATTTGAAGCACAGAAGGATTTTTGATCAACTGGGTTTTCAAAGCATTGGAGATCTAATAAATATACCAATATCGTCACTAAGTCAGAGATTTGACGAGGATTTAATTTCTAATCTTGAGGTACTTTTATATCAAAAAAAACAATTATTAACTATGTTTAAGCCACCTAAGAATTTTCATGAAGAAATCCTATATATTCATGGATTAACAGATAAAAAAAGCTTAATTTTTCCAATGAAATCCTTACTAAAAAGATTAGATGATTATTTAACCGCTTTGCAATACAAATGTTTCCAAGTCGCTTGGCATTTTAAAACATCATCAGAACAGTCCGTGACAATGGAAATTAAACTGTCGAAAAGCAAAAGTGATTCGAATTACATACTAAAGCTAAGTCAACTTAAATTAGAAAATATAGATTTGCCCGAGATAATAGAAAAAGTTTCTTTACGTTGTGATGAATTAGTTGAAGATATAAAAGCTAATAAAGAGTTATTTAAAGATGCTAAAAACAAACTTCAAAACAAGCACAAATTAGTAGACAAAATTATTGCAAAGATTGGAGAAAAAGCATTATTTAAATTGTTAATAAAAAATGAGCATGTCCCAAAAAAAGCAGGCCTTATTGAAAACACCAAGGAAGAACATTTTTTTAATCAAGGAAGGACAGAAAACAAAAGACCTATCTGGCTAATAAAAAAACCTAATCCAATTAAATTTCAAAATGGCCAATTATACTTAAACAGCTATATGACAATATTAAGTGGACCAGAGAGGATATGTGATAACTGGTGGGAAAATAATCAACAATTTGACTACTATATTGCACAGGACGAAGACGGAGTTAATTATTGGATTTATAGATCTGGCGATAATTGGTTCGTCCATGGATTATTCTCTTAACCAAGCATTTCGTTCATTCTAACTTTGCTAATAATCATCATTCATTAGCAATCTACCTAAAACTTGATATAGTCTTAAACAACTTACGTCAACTAAAGGAGTATTTTATGAAACTGTACCATTTTGCATGTTTAAGTTCTTTATCACTTCTAATCGCCTGTGCGTCAGAGAAAGACCAATCAAACCAAGAAGTTGCAATCGAAGAAAATTCTGAACCAACCATGAGTGAAGTAGCAGAAGCTAATCCAAGTTATTGGGGCTATATTGACTATTTGTGGGCACGTAATGGTGAAAATTTCACGCAAGAAAAATTCTCTGCATATGTTCAAGATTGGAGAGTCGAAGCAGATGCCACAGATGTGGCTTATACAAGCTTTGGTTATGTTCCAGTCGAGCCTGATGAGAGGTTCGATGGCGTTTGGGCTGTATCTTGGAAAAGCAAAGCTCTCCGAGATCAAGCTTGGGAAAAATGGCTTTCAAATAATTCAACAGAAAAATTAGCCGAAAAATATGAAGATATTATTACTCTTGGTGGAGAAAACTACGAGGATGTCTACGGCTTTTATGCATTTAGACCAAGAGAAATGTCCAATCCTTGGGTTTCCCAGATAGGGCCTGAACAAACACCCTACAACGTTGATATTCGTTTTTGTAATTTTAATGAGAATATGGGCTTTGATGACTTGAGAGAAGTCATAAACGCAGACTTTTATCCATGGCTTGATAATTATGAATTGAGCAATCCAGATGACTCTTACAATTTCAGTATTGAAGTTCCAATAAGAGAAGACGCCACATTTGACTACTTGTGGAAAAATATACACAAAACAGCTGAGCAAGCAGATCGAGGAAACAGTGCTTGGATTGAATCGGGTTTAGAGATTCAAGGCAAGTTTGACTCAGTATCAACATGTGAACCTATTAATGGATTCAGTCGCTTTGCAGGATATATGATAAAAGAAGAGGCATAATAAGCTAGTGTTTCGCATCAGGAATGTCAAAATATCCCTGATGCGAAATAATTAATAAAAAGTAGCAACTCAAGAGTTAGTAATCTACTAAGTTCTTAAATATCTCATCAAGTGACAAACTTTTGGACGTGCACAGTAGGTAGAAAAGAAAAACGAGATGGTTGAATACACCCCTCTTTTAATTGTTAGTTTCTGCCAAATTCAAATATCAATCTAATAATCATTTTTAATGCAACTTGGCATATATCATGCATTCCTTTTGACAATCCAACGAACTTGGGTTTGCAGGATGAAGAAATGCTCTTATTTGCCTCCATACAGAGAGATTGAATGGTTAAATAAAATAATTTGACACGAAACGCACCGTTTTTGTGCATAAATGTAGCTGGAACTTAAAACTTTGAGTAAAAAAAGAATACAAAGAATTATTTTAACTGATCTCGACGGAAGCTTACTTGACCATCATACGTATTCGTATGAGCATGCGAAAGATCTTCTTTTAATGTTGGAAAAAATAGGGATTCCAGTCATACCAGTCACGAGTAAGACATTTAGTGAAGTCGTGAAATTAAGAAAGGAGTTAAATAATAAACATCCCTTCATAACTGAAAATGGTGCTGGAATATATATACCAAAACCATATTTCAAACAGATCGAGCTCAACTGGAAGATCAAAAATGATTACTTTTTTATCTCCGATAGTCATAGCAGAGATTTTTTAGTCGAAGCCATACAAAGCCATGCACACGAATTTCTGGCCGAGTTTAAAACTTTTCATGCTCTTAATGACATTGAAGGAATAGGCTCGGTAGCAAAGGCAACAGGTCTATGCGAGGAGGATGCTCAACTTGCGAGTGAGAGAGAGTTCAGTGAAGTTGTGATTTGGTTGAGTACAGAAAAGCGCAAGAAAATGTTTGCAGACTGTCTAGAAAAGCATGGTCTTCTTGTTCAACAAGGTGGGCGGTTCTTAAATATTACTGGCCAGTCAACCAAGGGTCAGGCAGTACAAAAATTGATTGAGATTTATTGCGCGCAACCGAACATTGATGGCTCTGATTCTCTTGCCATTGGCGATAGTCACAACGATATCTCGATGCTCGAGATTGCTGATCAAGCTTTAATAATAAAGCCATTTAAAAGAAAGCCGCTAAAAATAAATAGAAAAGCCAAAGTGAGTATTAGCCAAGAGATAGGACCAAGAGGATGGGTTTCAGGCGTTACTGATTGGCTTCAAAACTTTAATTAATCAGAGGACTAAGTAATGGGCGATTTTTACCAGAACGGTATTATTACAACACTTCACAACCTAGGGCAAAGACCTATATCGGAGATGCATCAAGACTTGATTAAGTTCTCGAGAACTCGCCCTTTAGGCCTTATATTGCCTGCCCTTTTTACTGAATTAGAGGGCAAAGCATTGCCACTAATATTGAATGAGTTAAAGACAGTCCCCTATTTAAACCAAATAGTGATTGGATTAGACAGAGCTGATGAGGATCAATATAGGCATGCATTGAATTTCTTTTCTGAACTACCTCAACATTTTCGAATTCTTTGGAATGATGGACCTCGCTTAAAAGCTATCGATAAGCAACTTGAAAAGCTTGATTTAGCTCCTAAAGAATATGGTAAAGGCAGGAATGTCTGGTATTGTATGGGGTATGTGCTAGCCTCAAAAAAAGCAGAATCAGTAGCCCTCCATGATTGTGACATCACAACTTATACAAAGGAGTTGCTTGCTCGGCTTATCTATCCAGTTGCAAATCCTCAGTTCAACTATGAATTTTGCAAAGGTTATTATGCAAGAGTTGCTAATGGAAAAATAAATGGAAGAGTGTCCAGGCTATTAGTCTCACCTTTGATTCAAGCATTGAAGGCAAATCTAGGTCAAATGGATTACTTAGACTATATGGACAGTTTTAGATACCCATTAGCAGGAGAATTTTCATTTCGTAGAGATGTTCTGAATGATATAAGAATACCAAGCGACTGGGGACTTGAAGTGGGAGTTCTATCAGAGATGTATAGAAACTATGCCAATAATAGATTGTGTCAAGTGGATATAGCTGATAACTATGATCACAAACATCAAACATTATCAGCTAACGATGACACAAAAGGTTTGTCAAAAATGTCAATAGATATTGCGAAAGGAATGTTCAGAAAGCTTGCCACTCAAGGCGTAATATTCAGCCAGGAAACATTTAGATCAATCAAAGCGACGTATTTCAGAAAGGCTCTTGATGTGATCGAAAACTGCCATAACGATGCCATTATGAATGGTCTTCGATTAGATGTTCATGAAGAAGAAAAAGCAGTGGAAATGTTCGCTCAAAATATTATTAAGGCAGGCGAGATTTTTACGGCCGTCCCAATGGAGCGTCCGTTTATGCCCAGCTGGAATAGGGTTGTCAGCGCTATTCCTGATATATATGACCAACTTATTGAGGCTGTAGAGAATGATTCTCGAGAATTCCAGGTAAGCCAGTCAGTGGTGAGACCCTTAAAAAGAGCACCAAGGTGAGTGAAAGTATTCTATACGAAAAAGTGTTCTCGCATCTTGAGAGGATTTACAGTGGAATGTCAAAAGATCAAATTGGATGCATTGTTAGCGAAATAATAGAAATATTAGAGCTCGAGGAAAAGTGTGAAGACTCAATAACTTCTGAAAAATGGTCCGAAAAGGATGTGGTTGCCATAACTTATGCGGATACGTTGAAAAGCGAGCGAGAGAAGCCCTTAATAACGCTCAAAAAGTTCTTTGATAGTTATTTTAAAGGAACAATTAATTCTATTCACATACTACCTTTTTTCCCTTATACATCTGACGATGGATTTTCAGTTCTTGATTATTCGTCTGTAAATGAAGCGCTCGGAGAATGGAAAGATTTGAGATCATTATCAATAGACTACAAAGTAATGGCAGATGTTGTGATAAACCACTGCTCTGCTAGAAGTCGATGGTTTCAAAATTTTCAACAACAAATTAATCCCGGTAAGGATTTTTTCGCTACCGCGCTACCCACCGATAATCTCAGCCAAGTGGTGCGTCCCAGGGAAAGTGAGCTTCTTCGTGAAGTAGATACTCCTGATGGCAAAAAGTATGTGTGGTGCACATTCAGCCACGATCAAGTCGACTTTGACTTTAAAAATCCAAAGGTTTTGAAAGAATTTATCAAAATCATGATGTTATATTTTAGCTATGGCATAAAAATTTTTCGGCTTGATGCGGTTGCATTCCTTTGGAAGCAACCTGGAACATCTTGCATCAATCTGCCTCAAACACATGAAATCATAAGATTACTAAGGACATTATGTGAAGCTAAATCAACAGAGATATGCTTGATAACGGAAACTAATGTACCTAACCGAGAAAATCTTTCATATTTTGGAAATGGGAATGAGGCACATTGTATTTATAACTTCTCACTCCCTCCTCTATTACTAAATACCCTAGTGACCGGAAGTTCAAAAGTTTTAAAAACTTGGATGATAAGCATGCCGCCTGCTCGATTAGGAACGGCATATTTCAACTTTATTGCGTCGCATGATGGAATTGGACTCAGGCCTGCTGAGGGACTGTTATCTGAGCATGAAATCGATCATCTAGTTCAAACAATGACGGATTTTGGCGGTTATACCTCTTCACGCAATGATAAAAATGGAAGAAAGAAATATTATGAGATAAATATTTCATTATTTGATGCGCTAAAGGGAACAATAGAGGGTGTTGATAGCTATCAGGTAGACAGGTTTATATGCGCTCATGAGATCATGATTGGTCTTGAGGGCATTCCCGGCATATATATTCATAGTTTAATTGCGACAAAGAATAATCATAAAAAAGTAGAGAATACGGGTCAAAATCGTTCTATTAACAGACATCAATGGGACTACGAGCTCCTTAAACAGAAACTTGGCGACAATGAAAGTTTGGAGTGTAATGTTTACGAAAAAATTAAGTCCAGAATAGAATTACGGACAAGCCAACTTGCTTTCCATCCGAATGCAACTCAGTTCACTCTTCATCTTTCAAATACTTTTTTTGGATTCTGGAGACAAAGTATATGTAGAAGTCAAAATATATTTTGCGTGAGTAATATTTCAAAGAAGACTCAAACTTTATACTTGGCAGATCTTAATTTAATAAATAATCAGAACTATTTTGATCTTATTTCAGGAAAAAAAATTCAAAAGGAACAACAAAATCTCCAAATAAATCCTTATCAAACAGTGTGGATATCAAATCAAAATAACTGATTTTTAAGTATCAAACATCGAGATTTAAATACTAATAAAAAATTTAAAAGGCATGTTTTAAAAGTTTATCTAACCTGCTTTATTAATAAAAAATCTTTCAATTAAATATTTTTAACTCCAAAAGCTATCATTTTGCCGCAGAGATCATGAATAGTTATCAAAAATCCTTTAAAATAGAAGAAAAGCAATTCTGAGGGCAGATATGAAATTTGAAACGCAACTAATCCACGCTGGTTTTAACGATGACCCAACTACTAATGCGGTTGCAGTGCCGTTATACCAAACGACATCATTTAGTTTTAGAGATACAAAGCACGGAGCAGATCTTTTTAATCTTGCTGAGCCAGGAAACATTTATAGCAGAATAATGAATCCGACATGTGACGTACTAGAACAAAGACTTGCCGCGGCTGAAAATGGTGCTGGTGCTCTGTGTGTTGCTTCAGGAATGGCTGCTATTACAGCAAGTATTCATACACTTTGCAGCTCTGGGGATAACATCGTGAGTGTGAGTCAGTTATATGGTGGAACCTATAATCTGTTTGCTCATACGCTCCCACAACAAAATATTGATGTTCGAATGGCACCAGGCGAGGATATTGAAAAGCTAGAGGAACTGATCGACGAAAAAACGAAAGCAATCTATTGTGAATCAATCGGAAATCCATCGGGCAATATTGTAGATATTAGCGCTCTATCGAAAATGGCCCATAAATACGGGGTTCCAGTTATTGTTGATAATACGGTGGCAACTCCATATTTTTGCAAACCTATTGATCAAGGAGCAGATATAGTCGTTCATTCTTTAACGAAATATATTGGCGGTCACGGAACTACTATAGGCGGAGTAATCATAGACTCAGGGAAGTTTCCATTTAAAGATAATGCCAGATTTCCGCTGTTTAACACACCAGATCCCTCTTACCATGGTGTAGTCTACGCTGATGCATTAGAGGCGCCCTTTATAGGACGTGCGAGAGTTGTTCCTTTAAGAAATATGGGTGCAGCTTTATCGCCCTTCAATGCCTTTATGATTTTACAAGGATTAGAAACACTCGCTTTAAGAATGGATCGACATGTAGAAAATGCAATGGAAGTTGCTGAATACCTAAACAACCATGATCAGGTTTCTTGGGTTAATTATGCAGGTTTAAAAACTGATAGATATTACGAACTTTCAAAGACAGTGGTAGATGGAAAACCGTCATCGATTATCAGTTTCGGAATAAAAGGTGGTGAAGCAGCAGGCGCTAAATTTATTGATGCACTTGATATGATAAAGAGGCTAGTCAATATCGGCGACGCTAAGTCATTAGCATGTCATCCTGCAAGTACCACTCATAGACAATTAAACGAAGATGAATTAAAAACAGCAGGTGTATCGTCTGACTTAGTCAGACTATCCATCGGTATTGAGCATATATCAGACATAATAGAGGATATAGAACAGGCATTAAAATCTGCGCTATAAAACTTATTAATAGTCCATCAGGTTTTGAAATTGTGATTTATAAAGACTAGTCTCTATTTTTCTCATCTTTGTCTTCATCGCCCTTGGCGGCATCGACAACTGCTGAACCTACTTTTATAGGAGCAGTAGCTACTGCTGCGACCACATCCGTTGCACCCTCGATGATTGCGACAGCAAGACACCCAGACTGAGATACGCTTAATATCAAAAGAATTAATAGTTTTTTCAAAATTTAAACCTTTTGTTTAAAAATTATCACTAAAGTTTAGATTATAGTTGACTATCAAACCATCAATAAAGTACTGTTTATATATACAGTATATTATTGAGCTTATGCAATACTCAGAACTTCACTGCATTACTAATTTTACGTTTCTTCGTGGGGCCTCTCATCCTTATGAACTAGTTAATACTGCATCCAAACTTGGTTATAAAGCACTTGCTATTACTGATGAATGCTCATTATCTGGTATCGTAAAAGCTCATGTAGCGGCATCAAAAAAGAACTTACAATTAATTATTGGAAGTGAGTTCAAGATTGAATCACATAAAATAATAATTTTAGTTACCAATCGGGACTCTTATAGCAAATTATCGTCATTGATTACCCTTGCTAGAAGGAGAGGTAAAAAAGGAAAATACCAAATAAGATGGTCAGATCTAAGATTTAATAATGATGGTTTACTAATTCTTTGGATACCATGCGGCAACTTAACAAAAGATACATTAATTGCATCTCATCTTCACGAGTGGTTTGATCAACGATTATGGATTGCCTTCCATAATGTACTAAGCGGCAATGAAACCTGTCGTCTATCTTATCTTCAAAATTTATCAATTCCTTGGAAAATTCAAATAGTTGCATGTGGAGATATCCATATGCATAGAAAAAATCGTCAACTCCTCCAGGATACATTAACGGCTATACGTGAAGGATGCTCTTTGATGGAATTAGGTAAATTTCGTTATCCTAACTGTGAAAGATACTTAAGAAAAATTAACTACTTAAAAGAAATATATCCTCCAGAATTAATAAATGAAACAACAAAAATATCTCGTTTATGTAGATTTTCATTAAATGAACTACATTATGAGTATCCATTAGAGGTTATACCTAAAAATTTAACATCCAAAGAATATTTACATTTTTTAGTCAATAATGGGGCAAGAAAACGATGGCCCTCAGGAGTCTCAAAAAAAATTATTAATCAAATAAACTATGAGCTAAATGTTATTAATGAACTCAATTATGAAAGCTATTTTTTAACTGTTTATGACATAGTATCTTTTGCGCATCAAAATAATATTTTTTGTCAAGGCCGCGGTTCTGCAGCTAACTCTGTAGTTTGTTATTGTCTCTTCATCACAGAAGTATCTCCTGAGCATATTTCTCTTTTATTTGAAAGATTTATATCAAAAGAACGTAACGAGCCTCCTGATATAGATATAGATTTCGAACACGAAAGACGAGAAGAAGTCATACAATATATTTATAAACGTTATACTCGAGAAAGAGCTGCTATAGCCGCGACAGTAATCACTTATAAACCAAGAAGCGCTATAAAAGACGTTGGAAAAGCATTTGGTTTTAATTTAAATTTTATAGAAAGTATAAGTAAATCATTAGCCTGGTGGGACAGAAAAAGTGATTTAGAAAAAAAGTTTGTTGAATACAATCAATACGACAATTTATCTATAAAAAACTCAAAAAATATTGAATATTTTTATGATTTAATAAAACAAATCCTAGGTTTTCCAAGACATCTCTCACAGCATGTTGGTGGGTTTATAATAACGCGTGGCCCAACGAGTGAACTTGTGCCTGTTGAAAATGCAAGCATGCCAGATCGAACAGTCATCCAATGGGACAAAGAAGACATTGAATCTCTAGGATTGCTAAAAATAGATATCCTTGCTCTTGGGATGCTGACAGCAATTCATCGTTGTCTTGATTTAATAAATAATAATTATTCTAAAAATTTATCTATACAAAAAATCCCTAAAAATGATAAGTCTACATATGACATGCTTTGTTCAGCAGACAGCGTAGGAGTTTTTCAAGTTGAATCAAGAGCCCAGATGACAATGTTGCCAAGATTACAACCTCGTTCATTTTATGATCTTGTCATTGAAATTGCTATTGTCCGACCAGGACCAATACAAGGCGGCATGGTCCACCCCTACTTAAAAAGAAGGCAAGGACTTGAATCTGTTTCATATCCAAGCAATGAAATAAAAGATGTATTGGAATGCACATTAGGTATACCCGTTTTCCAGGAACAGGTTATTCGATTGGCAATGGTAGCAGCTGGATTTTCTGGTGGAGAAGCAGATCAATTAAGAAGAGCGATGGCAAGTTGGAGCAATAAATATAATAGTAAAAATCAATTAGCGATGTTCGAGGAAAAATTAACTCGAGGTATGCTGAAAAATGGATATGATCTAAAATTTGCAAGGAATCTATTTAAACAAATACAAGGTTTTGGAGTGTACGGATTTCCTGAATCACACTCCGCAAGTTTTGCGTTATTAGCATATGCATCGGCATGGTTGAAATGCCATTATCCAGCTGCTTTTTACTGCTCTATTATGAATAGTCAACCAATGGGATTTTATTCAGTATCCCAACTTATCCAAGATGCAAAAAGACACAATATCAAAATTAAATCTATTGATATCAATCACAGCTCATGGGAGCATTCGTTAGAAAATTCAATAAGTTATAATTCAAAAAAAAAATATGACATCTCAATAAGGCTAGGATTTTGCATCATAAAAGGTTTTTCAAATAAAGACTCATCTAAAATAACAACTTCTAGTAGACCTTTTAAAGATATCGATGATTTTTATAAAAAAACTGACTTATCAAAAACTAATTTAAATTTATTAAGCTCAGCTGGAGCATTTAATTCAATAAGCAAAAATCGTCGCGATGCCCAATGGCATTCACTTGGTTTACAAAAAAATCAATTACTATTGAGAAACAGTAATAATGTGAATTTCCCATGTCAAAGTGAATTTCACAAAATGTGGGAAGACTATAATATTACCGGTCTGACCTTAGGGGAACATCCCATGAGTTTAATCCGCAAAGAATCTAAAGCATTTAAAATGTGTAAGAGAAACAGTGATCTTGAATATTTAAATCAAAAACAAGAGATATTGATTGCAGGAATTGTGACTGGTAGGCAGAGACCAGGGACCGCCTCTGGAGTTATATTTCTAACATTAGAAGATGAAACCGGTAATAGCAACATCATAATTTGGAAAAATATCCAAGAAAAATTTCGAGAGGCTCTTTTAAGGTCTCAATTTTTGATGGTAAAGGGATTTGTTGAGAAAGAAGGAATTGTTATCCATATAGTTGCGACTGAACTTATAAATCTTAATGACAGAATAAAAGAACTAAACATCAAAGCTCGTAACTTCAAATAATAGCCTTATCTCCACTATTTAACCGGGCATAAATCACTTATTATTGTCATTGTATTGAGTTTGAAAATATTAGATGAAAAGTTTTAAAAATAAGGTTGCGGTCATTACAGGTGCTGGTTCAGGCATTGGAAGACATCTTGCCATACTTTTGAAAGAGGCTGGAGCCTCCGTTGCCATTTGCGATATTAACGAACAAACTTTAATTGAAACACGAAATATTTTACAGAAATATAGAACCAAAACATCAATGCACATAATCGA
Organism: uncultured SAR92 cluster bacterium; assembly: GCA_902604945.1. Taxonomy (GTDB): domain Bacteria; phylum Pseudomonadota; class Gammaproteobacteria; order Pseudomonadales; family Porticoccaceae; genus AAA300-D14. Next base: position 18,698 of record CACLAG010000019.1, read on the forward strand.
TGTCTCATGTAAAAGATCTACAAACCTTCTTCCTCAAGATGTTCTAAAAGAGCATGGTGAGGTAAATATATTATTTAATAATGCTGGCGTCACAGTTAATGACAGTTTTGAAGATACGTCAGAAACAGATTGGGATTGGGTTATCAATACGAATTTATATGGAACCATAAATTTAACTCGAGCCTTTTTACCCGTGCTAAAAGGGAAGAATCAAGCAAAGATAATTAATTTATCATCTATTTTTGGCATGATTGCTATACCCAATCAGTCTGCATATCACGTCACGAAGTTTGGCGTAAGAGGTTTTAGCGAATCACTGTCTAAAGAATTAGCAAATACAAATATCTCTGTTCATTGCGTGCATCCAGGCCATATTGGAACAAATATTGCTGCAAATGCAAGAATGAGTGCGAAACCAAAAAGTATAGATCCACTACAAAAAATAATGGGTAAGTTTTTATCGATCGGAACCACCCAAAATGAAATGTCAGATTATTTTAAAAAGTTTGGCATGCATCCTAGTCGCGCTGCTCAAATTATTTTAGCTGGTGTCCTAAAAAACAAAAAACGTATTTTTGTTGGTTTAGATGCTAAATTGATGGACCTCTCTCAAAGGTTGCTGCCGATGCATTATGAGAAACTGTTTCCGTTCTTTTTACTTCCAATTACTATCCTCCGAAACAAAAAACCTGTGAAATAATTAATGTCAGATTTTACAGAATACAAAGATGTTGTGATAATCGGCGCTGGCCTTTCTGGAATTGGCGCGGCTTGCCACCTTAAAAGAAATTGTCCATCAAAAACCTTTTCAATAATTGAAGCAAGATCTAGCATTGGAGGGACATGGGACTTATTTAAATATCCTGGAGTGAGATCTGATAGTGATATGTATACGCTTGGTTATAAGTTCAAACCATGGCAAGGTGCAAAGGCGATTGCTGATGGTCCGTCAATACTTAATTATATTGTTGAAACTGCGAATGAAAATGACATTTTTGATAAAATTAACTTTAACAAAAAACTTGTTGAAGCATCTTGGAATTCAAATAATCAGAATTGGCAACTTACAATTCAAGACTCGATAACTGAGAGGCAAAAGCTTGTCGATTGTAATTTCTTGTATATGTGTGCCGGTTATTATAGCTATACCAATCCTCACTCTCCTGAATTTCCTGATATTGAAAAATTTGAAGGAGAAATAATACATCCCCAATTATGGCCAAAAGATGCAATTTATGAGAACAAAAAGATAGTCGTTATTGGTTCAGGTGCAACTGCAGTTACTCTCGTACCAGAACTAGCAAAAAAAGCTGAGAAAGTAACTATGCTGCAACGATCACCTACATACATGATTTCAAGGCCATCTGAAGATTGGTTTGCTAATTTAATGAAATCACTATTCCCTAAAAAACTTGCATACTCAATAACGCGTGCCAGAAATATACTCTTTCAAGAATATATCTATAAAAAATCAAGAAGGCGTCCCAATAAAGTGAAAAAGGAACTATTAGATGGCGTGATAAAAGAACTGGGGAATGATGTTGATATCGAGAAACATTTTACGCCATCATATGCTCCTTGGGATCAGAGACTATGCCTAATACCAGATAGCAACTTCTTTAATGTTGTAAAAAATAAAACTGCTAATGTGGTTACCGACAAAATAAAAAGGTTTGATGCAAAAGGAATTCAACTAGAATCAAAAAGTCGCCTTGATGCTGATATCATCATCACTGCAACAGGACTAAATTTACAGCTCATGGGCGGCGCGAGAGTAAAAGTAGACGATGAAGATGTCGATTTTAGTAAATTGTGGACTTACAAGGGTGTTATGGTGTCAAGCGTTCCAAATTTTGTGTCCATATTTGGATATATAAATGCATCATGGACACTGAGAGCTGATCTAATATCCGAGTGGGTGTGTAATCTTCTCAATCATATGGGCGATACAGAAAGCACCTCAGTCGTGCCCAAAACACCAGATGATCACTTAATGAGTGCACGCAGCTGGATAGGTGACTTTTCATCTGGGTATATGGAAAGATCCATGAAAGACTTTCCAAAACAATCTGATGCCCAACCATGGATAAATTCACAAGATTACAGAAGGGAAAAAAAGCTGTTCAATCAATCCTTCCACAAGGATAAAGCGTTAGTATTCTCAAAAGGAATAATATAGGTCACCAGCCAGTGATCTCTTTAATGCCCTCTCCAATATCTGCTAAACTTCTAACTGTCTTTACTCCGGCATCTTCTAAAGCAGCAAATTTTTCATCAGCGGTTCCCTTTCCTCCAGAGACGATCGCCCCGGCATGACCCATCCTCTTCCCCGCGGGTGCTGTAACCCCAGCAATATAAGATACAACTGGTTTAGTTACATTGTTTTTTATGTAGGCAGCGGCCTCTTCCTCCGCTGTACCTCCAATTTCACCAATCATTACGATCGCTTCGGTAGATGAGTCTTTTTCAAATAGCTCTAAAATATCAATAAAACTGGATCCAGGGATTGGATCTCCTCCAATTCCAACGCAAGTAGACTGTCCAAATCCATAATCAGTGGTTTGTTTTACTGCTTCATAAGTTAAGGTCCCTGATCTTGAAACGATCCCAACCTTTCCGGACATATGAATATGCCCCGGCATAATTCCTATTTTACATTGGTCCGGAGTTATTACTCCTGGACAGTTCGGGCCAACTAGCCTGACCCCTAAATTATCGCATACCTCTTTGCAGTCAAGCATATCCTGGGTTGGTATCCCCTCAGTAATACAAACTATAAGATCTAAACCTGCATAAGCTGCTTCAAGTATCGAATCTTTACAAAATGGTGCAGGAACATATATAACCGTGGCACTTGCACCGGTAGCCTCAATTGCCTGGGCTACAGTATTGAATACGGGCAGTCCAAGGTGTTCTGATCCTCCTTTACCTGGAGTTACACCACCTACAAGTTTTGTTCCATATTCCAATGCTTGCTCTGAATGAAAAGTACCCTGGCCACCTGTAAATCCCTGACATATAACCTTCGTGTTTTGATCAATTAAAATCGACATTAGTTTGTTACTCCTGCTGCACTTACCACCTTCATTGCGGCATCAGACAGGCTCTGCGCTGCAAGTATATCTAACCCTGAGTCCGATAATTTTTTTAATCCTAATTCTGCGTTATTCCCCTCCAATCGAACCACAACAGGGACATTAACGCCTACTTCCTCTACAGCGCCAATAACACCATCCGCTATCAAATCACATCTAACAATTCCACCGAAGATATTTATAAAAACAGCCTTAACATTTTGATCCGACAAAATAATCTTAAATGCTTCTACGACTCTTTCTTTAGTAGCGCCACCACCAACATCAAGAAAATTTGCAGGTGAGCCTCCATGTAGATTTACCATATCCATTGTACCCATTGCCAAGCCTGCACCATTGACCATGCACCCGATATTTCCGTCAAGAGCAACATAATTTAAATCCCAAGATGCTGCATGCGCCTCTCTAGGGTCTTCCTGAGATTCATCGCGCATGTCAGCCAATTCTGGTTGTCTGTAAATAGCATTACTATCAACTACTACTTTTGCATCCAAGCAATGCAGGTTTTCATCGCTCTTTATTACTAAGGGATTAATTTCAATTAATTCTAAATCTTTATCCTTGAATAATTTAGCTAGACCTATAAAAATCTGCACAAATTGCTTTATTTGATTTCCCTTTAGCCCAAGCTGAAATGCAATTTCTCTTCCCTGATATGGTTGGGCTCCCGTAAGGGGATCAATGGCTACTTTCAAAATTTTATCAGGAGTCTCTTCAGCTACCTTCTCAATTTCGACGCCACCCTCAGTAGAGGCCATGAACACAATCTTCTTTGCTGTTCGATCTATTACTGCTCCAAGATACAGCTCATCCTGAATATCTGTGCACTCCTCAACTAGAATGCTACTGACTGGCTGTCCATGCTCATCTGTTTGGTAAGTAACAAGATTTTTTCCCAGCCAATAATTTGAAAAATCCTTGATCTCCTCAAAAGATTCGACGAGCTTCACACCCCCTGCTTTTCCTCTCCCACCGGCGTGAACTTGTGCTTTTACTACCCACTTACTTCCGCCAATCTCTCTCGCAGCATCCTCAGCGTCCTTAGCGCTTTTTACCGCAAATCCCTGTGATACAGGAAGCCCGTAGTCACGAAATAGCTGTTTTCCTTGATATTCATGTAGATTCATCAAATTTCCTTGGTTAACGTTTTAAAATTAAATATGTGAAATATTAAAGTGCTAGTCAAAAGACTCTATTTTTGTTTGTTTCTATTCGGCATATGAATAGCTGCACCATTAACCGATAATGCGGCCTCATGCACAGCTTCTGAGAGGGTTGGATGCCCAAATACTGTCATTCCTAAGTCTTCTGCACTCGAACCAAATTCCATTGCAATTGCGACCTGTTGTGTCAAATCTGCAGCACTTGGTCCGACAATATGACAACCTAATATTCGATCAGTTTCGGCATGAGCGATTATTTTCACAAGACCATCGCTATCATTTGCAGCAAGTGCTCTGCCGCTAGCCAAAAATGGGAAAGTACCAACGTTGTATGGATCTCCTGAGGCTTTTACCTGCTCTTCAGTTTTTCCTACTGATGCGACTTCTGGATGAGTATATATAACATTAGGGACAATATCGTAATTCAATTGAGCCTTATGCCCTGCTATTCTCTCCGCTACCATCACACCTTCCTCAGATCCTTTATGTGCTAGCATTGGACCCCGCACTAGATCTCCAACCGCATAAACACCCGGTACATTTGTTGCACAATATTCATTTACAAAAACGGATCCACGTTCATCAACCTCAACTCCACTCTCCGGAGCGAGTAAGTTTTCAGTGTGGGGTCTTCTACCAACACAAACTATTAACTTATCAAAAGTCTCTTTCTGTATATCCTCACCATTCCGATATGTAACGACAACTTGATCATCTGCCACTTCAGTTCCTATGACCCTTGCACCCAATCTAATATCTAACCCTTGTTTTACAAATATCTTTTTTGATTCTTTAGCGATTTGTTTATCCATTATTGCTAGAAAATCATCTAACGCCTCCAACAAAACAACTTGGGATCCCAATCGACTCCATACTGACCCTAGCTCTAATCCAATAACGCCCGCTCCGATTATACCTAAACGCCCTGGCACCGAATCAATGTTTAGTGCACCAGTTGAATCAAGAATTAATTCATTATCAACCTTAGCAACGGGAATCTCGATGGGCTTTGAGCCCGAGGCTAGTATTACATTGTCAGCGGTTACCTCTGAAGTTTCTCCATTTCCATCCGTTATGGAAACCTTTTTCCCCGAATGAAGTTTTCCATGCCCAAATGCAGTTTCAACCCCATTAGTCTTAAATAAACCCTCAACTCCACTAGTTAATTGAGAAACTACTTTGTTTTTCCGTTCGTGCATTTTAGGGACATTGATGTCCACATCCTTGATACTAATACCATGTATTTTCAAGTCATTTGTAGTTTCCCAATATTTATGTGAGCTATCTAAAAGCGCCTTAGAAGGAATACACCCAACATTAAGACAGGTACCGCCATTAACGTGTTTCCCATCTTCATTTACCCACTTTTCGATACATAAAGTCTTCAAACCTAACTGGGCTGCTCTTATCGCAGAAACATAACCAGCCGGACCACTTCCAATGACCACAACATCATAATTTTTCATTTTTTACTCTTTTAATACAATAATTTATAAATTAAATCTCAAGCAATATCTTAGAAGGATTTTCAATTAGTTGTTTTATGCAAACCAAAAATTTTACAGCGTCTTTGCCATCTACTAGCCTATGGTCATAGGACAGAGCAAGATTCATCATTGGCCTCACACATACCTCTCCTGCAACCGATATTGGCCGCTCTTGAATTGCATGCATACCTAAAATAGCTGATTGAGGGGGGTTTAGAATAGGTGTAGACAAAAGTGAGCCGTAAATACCTCCATTAGTTATTGTGAAAGTACCTCCAGACATCTCTTCAATTGATAATTTACTGTCTCGAGCTTTCATTGCTAAACTTGAAATATTCATCTCTATCTCAGCAATACTGAGATTCTCTGCATTCCTCAAGATCGGTACCACTAAACCTCTTCCGGTGGACACCGCTACACCTATATCCTGATATCCATGATATACAATATCAGTTCCATCTATTGATGCATTTACGATAGGAAAGCGTTTTAATGCCTCAACCGAGGCCTTAACAAATAATCCCATAAATCCAAGCTTTGTACCGTTATGCGCTTTAGTAAATTCCTCTTGAAACTCCTTGCGTAAATTCATTAACGCCGACATATCTACTTCATTAAATGTCGTGAGCATAGCAGTTTCTTGTTTAACTGCGAGCAGCCTCTCCGCAATTCGTGCCCTCATTCGTGTCATTGGAACTCTTCTATCTTGACGCTCACCTTGTAACGGAGACTCTTTAGCAGATTGACTTATCTCAACGTGCTCAACAGATTTGTTTATTGACAATGAAAACTTGACTACATCCTCCTTTGTAATCCTGCCATCTCTCCCGGTACCAGTTACAAGAGAAACATCTATTTCTTTCTCTGCTGCGAGTTTTCGTGCTGCTGGATTAATAATTAACTCTTTTTCTTGGAAATCTGTATCTAACTTGTTATTAGCAACAACTTCAATCTTCGGCTCACCACGATCCACTTGCTGATCCAGCCGAGCGATTATCTCTGAGCTAAGCACAATATCGCCCTCTGACTTCAGAATTTCTTTTAAGACACCAGATTCAGGAGATGGAACTTCAAGCACTACTTTGTCTGTCTCTATATCAGCTAAAAGCTCGTCTCTATCTATATTGTCACCTACTTTTTTATGCCAGGTAACAAGTGTTCCCTCTTGAACAGATTCCGGATATGTTGGCGCCTTTATTTCAGTTGTCATTTTTTTTGCCTATTTAATTTTACGTCAAGTGCCTCTTCAATAAATTTCTTTTGCTCTTCGAGATGAACGGACATGTATCCGCTTGCTGGTGCGGCTGAGCTAGGTCTACCTACATACTCTAAACTCAAATCTTCAGATAATCTATTCGCGGCGGCACGCAAAAAATGTTGGGAATTATACCAAGCACCTTGATTACGAGGCTCCTCTTGGCACCAAACAATTTCATTAATACCTTTATATTTTGCAAGAATTTCGTCAATCTCTTTGTCGGGGAAGGGATATAGCTGTTCGATCCTTATTATTGCAACATTAGATATGTTTTTTGAATCTCTCTCTTCAAGCAAATGATAAAAAACTTTGCCTGAGCATAAAATTACTTTTTTAACTTTTTTCATGACAACACCGGAGTCGTCAATAACACAGTTAAATCGGCCATCAGCCAGTTCTTCAAGTGATGAGGTGGCCAGCTTGTGGCGTAAAATCCATTTCGGACTCATGATAACTAGGGGCCTTCTCATTGGTCTTATGGCTTGTCGACGCAGCAGATGAAAAATTTGAGAGGGGCTTGTTGGTATGCAGATTTGCATATTATTTTCAGCACATAACTGAAGGAAACGCTCTAAACGCGCCGAAGAATGTTCGGGACCTTGTCCCTCAAATCCATGAGGCAACATCATAACTAAACCCGACAATCTTGCCCATTTATGTTCGCCACTTGCAATGAACTGATCGATAACTACCTGCGCGCCATTCACAAAATCTCCAAACTGAGCCTCCCAAATGATAAGTCCTTTGGGTGATGTTGTCGCATAGCCATACTCAAAAGCTAATACAGCCTCTTCAGAGAGGATAGAATCATAGATATCAAATCTTGGTTGGCCCTCATATAAATTTGCTAGCGGCAAATAAGCGTCATCGCTTTTTTGATCGAAGACAACAGCATGACGGTGTGAAAATGTTCCTCTTCTTGAATCTTGTCCTGTAAATCGGATAGGGAAACCTTGTTGGATTAATGTGCCATAAGCAAGCAATTCAGACATACCCCAATTCAAAGGCAATGCACCTCCAGCCATTTTTCTTCGGTCATCATAAATCTTCGCTACCTGCCTTTGGACAGATATTCCATCAGGAATGCTAGTTATTTGGCTTGCAACTTTCTGAAGAACTTTTAACGCTATACCAGTATCTGCTATCGTTCGCCAATCATGTCCGAGATAAGGGTTCCAATCGACAAATAAACCAGTGTCTGGCTCGCGGACTAAGTTGGGCACAACAAATTCGCCACTATCCAGAGATGATCGATATTCTTCAGCCATAGAGTTCGCTTTACTTTGATTGATTACACCTTCATCAATTAATTTTCTTGCATATATCGCTCTCGTTGTCTCGTGGCTCCTTATCGCACTATACATTTCGGGCTGGGTTGCAGAGGGTTCATCTGTTTCATTATGTCCCCTGCGTCTATAGCAGACTAGATCAATAACAACATCTTTACCAAATTCATATCGGTAATCAGTAGCCAACATCGCTGCAAACATTACCGCATCAGGGTCATCACCATTCACATGCAAAATTGGAGCACCAACCAGTTTTGCGACATCAGTACAATATTCAGTTGATCTCGCATCATCTCGCCGACTTGTCGTAAAGCCTATCTGATTATTTATAACAATATGAATAGTACCTCCTGTCTGATAAGCCCTTGTCTGAGATAATTGAAATGTTTCCATGACAACCCCTTGCCCTGAAAATGCTGCATCGCCATGAATTAGTATAGGTAAAACTTTTTGTCCTGATGGATCATTTCTTCGATCTTGTCTGGCTCTTCCAGAGCCTATCATCACGGGGCATGATATTTCGAGATGGGATGGATTAAATCCAAGGGCCAAATGTATCTCTCCACCTGGAGTCATCACATTCGAAGAAAAACCTTGATGGTACTTCACATCACCAGAAGTATTAACCAGCCTTTTGCCTTCAAACTCTTCAAACATCTCAGCAGGATTTTTCCCTAAAATATTCACAAGAACATTCAATCTACCTCGATGGGCCATGGCCATCACAATCTCTTTAACTCCATACTCACCAGATCTGTGTATTAGGCAATCAAGGAGAGGGATTAGGCTTTCACCACCCTCTAACCCAAACCGCTTTGTGCCAGGGTATTTGGAGTCCAAGTGTTTTTCCAAACCCTCGGCCGCAGTTAATCTCATCAGAACATCCAAACGGTCATCATTACCATATGTTGGGGTTGACCGCACGCTCTCAAATCGTTGAGCCAACCACTGCTTTTCAGCAAATGACGTAATATGCATGAACTCTGGACCCAGTTTTCCACAATAGGTTTCCTCAAGAGTTTCGACGATTTCGCGAAGCGTCGCCTCCTGTTTTCCGAGATAGAGCGGACCTGATTGAAAAGTTGTCTCAAGGTCTGCATTAGTCAAACCATGGAACTGTAAGTTTAAATCGGGAACATTTTCACGGACCATTAGGTTAAGAGGATCGAGCTTTGCGCGTTGGTGTCCACGAAATCGATAAGAACTAATAAGTTGCACAACTTTTACTTGCTTGCGCTCGTGCTCCAAGTGGATTCCACCGGAACCTGGCGCTGGTGTTGGACGTGACTTCTTCTTACCTAAAAGCTCAAAATATTGCACCACCGTATCGTGTGATACATCAGGTTTTACTGATCCATTGACCCGAGGAAGAGAATCAAAAAATTTTCTCCATTCATCAGGAACAGAATTTGGACTGTGAAGATATGTTTCATATAAACCTTCAACATAAACCGCATTAGCACCCGAAAAATGAGAAGAACGGACGAATTGTTCCATAAGGCCCTCAGGCATTTTGGCAACATCCTTGTTTGGTCAATTAGTGGGTATATTTTAAAACGCTGAGGAACTCAGCGCTACATATATTTGTGATAAAAACTCTTTTATTTGAATAATTAATGAAAGCTAACTTCTATAAGACGTTCTTAACTAGCATAGTTCTGATATGTCCAATCGCTTTAGTCGGATTCAATCCTTTTGGGCAGACCTGTACACAATTCATTATGCCGTGACACCTAAATACACTAAATGGATCTTGCAAGTCTGTCAGTCTCTCTTCAGTAGCCGTATCTCTGGTATCTGCCAAAAAACGGTATGCCTGAAGAAGCCCGGAGGGGCCAATAAATTTATCTGGATTCCACCAAAACGATGGGCAGGCTGTCGAGCAACATGCGCATAAAATGCACTCATACAATCCATCCAACTTTGCTCTGTCTTCTTGAGATTGTAATCGCTCCTTTTCGGGAGGAGCAGAGTCATTCATCATGTATGGTTTTATTTTTTCATACTGCGCATAAAACTGCGACATATCTATAACCAAATCACGAACTACAGGCAATCCTGGCAGAGGTCTTATTACTAGCTTGTTATCTATGACTGCCTCCGACAAAGGCGTTATACAAGCAAGTCCATTTTTTCCTGATATATTTACACCATCAGACCCGCAAACGCCTTCTCTGCATGACCTTCTAAAGACCAGACTAGGATCTGTAACTTTCAATTTTTCTAAGACATCTAACACCATTAGATCCTTTCCCTCGCTGTCAAAAGGGAAGTCTTGCATGTATGGCGCTTCATCGATCTCTGGGTTATACCTGTATACACTAACTGTAAGCATAAATTTTACCTGGCTTAGTACGTTCTAACTTTTGGTTCAAATGGTTCCATTGTTTTGAGTGTCATATTTACTGGCCTTTTCCCAATCTCTCTCCGACCAGGCATATAAATGGAATGACACAGCCAGTTCTCATCATCTCTTTCCTGAAAGTCTTCTCTGGCATGAGCCCCACGGGATTCTGTCCTGCCCTCCGCAGCGATTGCTGTCGCATATGCAGTCTCAAATAAATTCTGGAGTTCTAGTGCCTCAATCCTCGCGGTATTAAAAGCATTTGATTTATCCTCCAGATAAACGTTCTCGACACGCCCCCTTAACTCATCAAGCTTCTCAACCCCTTTTTTCATATAATCGCCACGCCTAAAAACGCCAAAATAATTTTGCATTATCTTCTGCAGCTCAGCTCTGAGCACAGGTGCTTTTTCTCCCGCCTTTGAATTATTAA